>CALJIY010000016.1 GCA_937973945.1 uncultured Saprospiraceae bacterium
AGTCAGACAGAATTAATTCCTAATTCAGGCATACAACAACAGAAAATTCATCTGGATTACATTGAAGTACCCCTTATCTTTAATTATAAAGATTGGTTGGATAAAAAAGAAGATTATTATAAAATGCACTTTCACGCGGGATTATCTTATGGTCGTTTATTTAATACCCGTTTTGATAATTCTCCATTGGAGGAGGCTGGGCCATTTTTTAGAGAAAATGACTTTAGCTGGTTGGCAGGTGTTACTTTCTTTATGAACGAGCAAATTGGTTTTTATGCTAGATATAATAGATCTATGAATTTACTTTTTAAAAGTACACCAGCTAATCCGAATACCAATTCCTTATTAAGCTATTTTTTAAGCTTTGGAGGGAATTATGTTTTCTAGTTTCTTTCTGATATTTTTACGTAAGATTTTTTTTTATATTAAAACATTAGTGTTTATTCCCATTTTCTTTGTACGGCGTTTACCATCTACTGTCAAGTGAAATGACCGTTTACTGTCTACCGAATAAAGACTATTACTAAAGTTAGAATTACATGAGAATTATTTTATGGAGCTGTTTCCTCTTAATAGTATCGAGTTGTGGTGATACGGCAAAAAAAGGTACACCTGCTTCTACCGAAGTGCCCTCAAAACCAGCTGTTAATGCGACACAAGCTGGATTGCCAAGTATTACCTTAGAGGAAATGCAAATCTTATACGATCAAGCAGATTATATTGATCTGATTTTTTACAATATGGATTTTAGTATGAGTGTAAATGATAAAAGTAATGTACAAAGAGTCGTTACTTTTGTAGATAAATCCCAGCCAAATCCGAATTTTACTTGTCCAACAATGGGGCGTATTATTTTTCAAAAAAATGGAGAAATTTTGATAGAAGGAGATATGCACATTGATAAAGAATGTAGCCATTTCGTTTTCTTTAAAGATGGAAAGAAGGCCTTTGCTAATAATATTTCCGATCAAGGGAAGGCGTATTTTAATCAGATTTTTTCTCAGGTTAAGGTCGCTCCTGCTCAATAATATCCTATATGATTTGGAGTAGCTTATCCGTCCATAAAATGCTAAGACTTACATAACATGATAGATCGACCTGCAGCGAAAGCTATCTTAGAAGAATATACAAAAACAGCTTCTCTCCTACGTCATGCTCGGAGTGTAGAAATCGTGATGCGTGCTTTGGCCAAGCATTTTGGGGAGGATGAAGAAAAATTTGGCGTCGTTGGATTATTGCATGATGCGGATTATGAAATGTATCCAGAGGAGCATCCCAATGTTATTGTCAAAAAGTTGGAAGACATGGGAGAGGGAGAACTCGCCCATGCCATTGCTGGGCATTACACTAAATGGAATGTGCCTAGAAATTCCTTATTGGATAAATGTATTGTGGCGGCAGATGAGTTAACAGGTTTCATTATTGCGGCAGCTTTAATTCGACCTACGAAAATAGAAGGGATGAAGGTAAAATCTGTAATGAAAAAATTCAAAACTAAAACCTTTGCTGCTAAAGTTGATAGAGAGGAGGTCTTAAAAGGCGCAGCCCTGTTAGACATGGAATTGAGAGATCTGATCGCTTTTATTATTCCTGTCTTAGAAGCACATAAAGAGGAGTTGGAGATTGCGGCATAGTATACAGAGCATTTAATCTTATACAATACGGTCAAATGAAGCCTAAAGCTAATTTCAACAACTTACCACTCAGTCGTTTTGAAAAACAACTAAACTGGCTGTCAATATTAGGATTAGCCGCTCATATTTTACTAGTTGCCTATCATTACAATCAACTGCCTGATCGAATTCCTATACATTTTGATATTACGGGAACGCCTGATAGCTATGGTAGTAAAGGCACTATTTGGCTATTAGTTGGGCTTGCTACAGCGATGTATTTTTTTATGCGATATGTTGCTAGTGTGTCCGCTGATAAGTACAATTATCCAGTGAAAATTACCCCTGCTAATGCTAAACAACAATATTTAATAAGCCGTCGAATGCTCTATTTGTTAAATACAGGTATGGTTGTTCTTTTTTTATTGATTAGTTGGGGGATTATTCAAACAGCGAAGGGACAGATGAATGGACTAGGGACTTGGTTTCTCGTAGCTACCTTGTTTTTAACCTTTGCGCCTATCGTTTATTCTTTGATTGCTGCTAATAAGAGTAAGTAAACTATTGTAGTAGATCATTGAGTTTGCAAAAATCTCAATGCCTATAATTTTTCGTATTCTTTGTATAAGCCTAATAAACATTTAACTCTTCTAGGCGTTGTTTTAGTACTTAAAAATCTAATAGAAATTATCAATGAAGATAGGTATAGTTTGTTATCCCACTTATGGTGGGAGTGGTGTAGTTGCTACAGAAGTTGGTTTAGGTTTGGCTAAAAGAGGACATGAAGTCCATTTTATTACTTATAAACGCCCCGTTCGCTTATCTCCTTTTAATGAAAACGTTTTTTTCCATGAAGTAGGAGAAGCGGACTATCCCCTTTTTGAATACCCTCCTTATGATACGGCCTTAGCGAGTAAGATGGTAGATGTCGTGAAGCATGCGAATTTAGACCTACTGCATGTACATTATGCCATTCCACATGCAGCGGTAGCTTATATGGCAAAGAAAATACTCTTATCTGAGGGCCGTTATGTGCCTGTAATAACGACGCTTCACGGTACGGATATTACCTTAGTTGGTAAGCACCGAACATTTGCGCCTGTCGTTTCTTTTTCTATTAACAAATCAGATGGTGTAACGGCTGTATCTGATTATTTAAGAAAAGAAACCCAATCTTTATTTGATATTAAAAAGGATATTAAAGTTATCTATAACTTTATAGATTTTGATCGTTTTAAAAAGGTAGATAAAGATCATTTTAAAAAATTAATAGCGCCTAACGGGGAACGAATTTTGACGCATGTTTCTAATTTTAGAAAAGTCAAAAGGGTAGAAGATGTGATTCATGTTTTTAAAAGAGTTTATGAAAAAGTGCCTAGCAAGTTATTATTGGTAGGAGATGGACCGGAGCGCCAAAATCTAGAAGAATTATGCAGAGAAATTGGACTTTGTCATGAAATTCGATTTTTAGGTAAACAGGATGCAGTAGAAGAGTTATTAGCTATATCTGATCTTTTTATTTTACCTTCTGGGAATGAGAGTTTTGGTTTGGCAGCATTGGAAGCAATGGCTTGTGAAGTGCCTGTTATTTCCTCTAATGTGGGTGGTATTCCAGAGGTGAATATTCATGGAGAAACAGGTTATCTGAGTGAGATTGGAGATGTAGAATCTATGGCAAAGCATGCCATTTCGATTCTATTAGATGAAGAGGTTTTGCAACGGTTTAGAGCGAATGCACTTGCGCAGGCTCGGCGTTTTGACATCAAACATATATTGCCGCAGTATGAAGAATATTATCAGCATATTTTAGAAACGGCGGTCTATTAAAAGGAGAAATCAGAGGTCAGAAGTCAGATTGCTACGCTATCAGATTTATGATGTTGACTGCGTTGTGTGGTCTACGTCGTAAACCCGCCCGCCCTGACGGCATTCGGGCTGGTCTGACTTCTGACAGCTCAGTGTTCTGACCTCTGACTTCTATGAATGTAAATAAATGATTGAACATCACAAATTACCCGTCACTAGAACGGCTCATTATTATACTCTCGGTACACCAGGTAAGCATATTAAACGCTTATGGATTGTGGCGCATGGATATGGACAATTAGCCAGCACTTTTATTCGCCGCTTTGAGGGCTTGGATGATGGAAATACCTTAATCATTGCCCCTGAAGCCTTGTCGAAATTCTATTGGGGACAATTTACGGGTAAGGTAGTCGCCTCTTGGATGACTAGTGGCGATCGCTTAGATGAGATTGCGGATTATGCAAATTATTTACAAAAAATATATGACCACTTTGTGCCACAATTAGCCGCGGATGTGGAGATTACATT
>CALJIY010000017.1 GCA_937973945.1 uncultured Saprospiraceae bacterium
GCCATGGCTTCCATATTATCTAAATTCTGTTGCATCTTTTTTGGATCATCATTAGTACCACTTCGGTAAGGTCCTGAAATTAGGATAAACATATTTCAATTATTTTATTTTTTTTGGAATAAATTATTACCCAAAGAAACAAGCAATACTGTTCAAAAACATTAATATAGATTAAGAAATTATTAAAAAGAATAGAGAAGCGAGAGCAGAGAATAGAGATGTATTTCGTTTAAAACACAAGAAATTTCACTGTTTTTTAAACAATACATTTACACTCTATCTACTCATACCCAGCTAAAAGTTGGGTCTTCTTTCTATTTTACTTTTTTATCTAAAACTATTTTTCAGTTCTCCTACGACGAATGAGACTCAAAAATTCTGGGGTAATACCTAAATAGGAAGCTATCTGCTTTTGTGGTACCTGTTGGATAACAGCTGGATATTTTAGAATAAAGTTTTCATAACGTTCTGCCGCTGTTAAAGAAAGATTTTGAATGGTTCTTAGCTGTTCTCTTATATAGGCATTTTGAAAAATCACTCTAAAAAACTGCTCAAACTTTGGCAGCTCTTTTAATAATAAATCAAAATTGGTTTTACTGATTCGTAAAATCTCACTTTGCTCCAAAGCCACAACATTCAACATAGCAGGCTGCCCTTTCACAAAAGCATGCATATCTGTTACCCACCAATCTTTCAGCGCAAACATGATTGTAGATTCTTTCCCTTCTTTATTTAAAAAATAAGCTCTCAGTGCGCCTCTATTTACAAAATAAAAGTATTGACAAGATTGATGTTCCATTAAAACAAATTCCTTGAAAACCAATTGTTTAGACGTTAATAAAGAGCAGAAATAAGATTGCTCAGACTCGTCCAAAGAAATGTGTTTAGCGATATTTTTTAGAATTAAATCATATACTTCCATAGATTACTTTAATTGTTCTTATAATTGTCCTTAGCCTATGTTTAAATCGTTAATAACTACATGAAGAAAAATTCTCTAGGATTAGGAACCGCCGCTATTGGTCGTCCTCAATATATAAATATTCGTCAAGAAGCGACCACTACATTTTCTTTGGCAGCATTTCAACAAAAAGGAATAGCAGTTCTAGATGACGCCTATAATCGGGGCATTCGGTATTTCGACACTGCTCCTGGTTATGGCATGGCAGAACAATTACTCTTAGATTGGGTAGTCGAAAAAAACGATCCAACTATAGAAGTAGCCACAAAATGGGGGTATACTTATGTGGCCAATTTTGATCCAACTGCTACCCAACATGAAATTAAAGAGCATTCTTTGAAGAAGCTCAATGAGCAATGGGATTCCTCTAAAGAACTACTTCCCTATCTTAGCACTTATCAAATTCATTCCGCTACTTTCGAAACAGGTGTATTAGATAATGAAAAGGTATTAAATAGACTAGCAGAACTAAAAAATAATCATGGTTTATTAATGGGTATTTCTACGACTGGTGCTAATCAAGTAGCCGTTATTAAAAAAGCCCTAGATGTAGAGGTGAACGGCATACCTTTATTTGATGTTTTTCAAGTCACCTATAATATACTAGATCAAAGTCTTGCCACTATAGCAAAAGAACTGGCTGTTCAAAAGAAAAGACTAATCATTAAAGAAGCTCTAGCTAATGGCCGAATTTTTCCAAACGATCAATTCCCACACTATAAGAATTTGTATGCTAGCTTAGCAGCATTAGCTAAGAAATATAATGTGGGTATAGATGCTATTGCGTTACGATTTTGTATGGACAGTATTGATCCTTATCAAGTATTAAGTGGAGCTGCTAATGAATTACATATATCCCAAAATAGTAAGGCTACTCAATTTGAATTGCAAGCTAAAGATATCATAGCTTTAAAAAAAATGGCGGTTTCACCTCAAAGCTACTGGGCGGAAAGGAAGTTGTTAGCTTGGAATTAGATTGACTAAAACACAAAAGAACAACCTATTACTTACTCAATATGGTAATCTCCACTCGACGATTCAGTTCCATTTGATACTCTGATTTGGCTAATGGAAATTTCATTTCCCAATTTCCTTTACCTTTATATTGCATTCGAGTTGATGGGATTCCTTTGTCCAGTAGGTAGGTATAAATAAGTTTGGCTCGATCTTCAGACAATTTAAAGTTTGGGTTAGTTCTAGGCGTTCGAGTCAATCCTGGCTCATTTATATGCCCAATAATAACAATATTCAAATTAGCCATACTCTCCATAAATTTTAACAAACGTGGTAACTCTGGTTTAGATTTTTTCAATAATACCGCCTGTCCCCCTACAAAATAAAAATTATTCAATCGTATTTTTCCACCAATCCGCAAAGGCTGAAACTTCATTTTTATATCCTTTTTACCTGGAGTCGTTTTAAACATTTTAGTATCATAAAAATGATCTTCGGGATATATTTCCAAACTAGCCACTTTATTAAATGGAACTTTTAGACGATATTTTCCAAGACTATCTGTTTCGGTCTGATCTTCGGACTCTTTGGTTTTAATAATCACCTTCGCTGCTAGTGGTTGCGATAGACTATCTTGCACGATCCCATCTACCCAAACTACTCGCTTCGGATAACTTAGGACAACCGTACATCGTCGATTATCTTGTCTGCCTTGTTCTTGGTCATTGTCCGATCTGGGGCGTTCCTCTCCAAAATAATTAATAAACAAAGAGTCTATATTTAATCCGATTGAAAGAATATTTTCTCTCACAGCAATTGCTCGATTTTCTGACAATTGCTTATTGTCGGATACGGAACCTATACTATCTGTATGAGCTGTAATTTGAAGGTTGAGTCCTTTTAGGTCTTTGTATTCGATTAATTGTTTTAGGGAGGCTTGTGCTTCAGTCGTTAATTCAAAAGAGCCTATTTCAAAGAACACTTCTACTTTAAATGTCTTATAATCTGAAATGGGTTCGGAGACGGTTTGTGCTAGGAGGGCATAGGAAAGGAAATAAAAAAAGAAAATGGGAATAGCGTATTTCATGGAAAGTGGGTGTTTAGGTTAAATATTGCGGATCACTAAGCAATGACCGTTCATCAGCCTATTGAAAAATGGAGATGGCTTCTATAGATAAACTTTCAATTAACAATTAATATTATTTTAGATGCTTCAATTTTTTCATTTGGTGTATTAAGGGAACATATAAAGCCAGTTAAATTCATAAAAAATCCCGAACTCTATACAATGATAGAATTCGGGATTCTTTATTTAATAACAAGCGGTCAGATCACTTTGGAGTGATCAGATCGCATCCATACTAAGGTCGCTTCTTAGCCTTCTGCATAGGATTCAATTGCTTCTCCGCCTTATGCTTTTTAAAGACTTGGAATCGACTTGGCAACTGCTTCACAGGCCAGTTATTATTGCTTTCGTCTACATCTGCTGTTTGCTTATATGGATCAATGACGATCGCATCCACTTCTTTGTTTTTGACAAAGACTTTAGTGAAGTTATTTTCATTCTTTCTCCAAATTTCTACAGGGATCGTTTCCATTTCCTTAGTTCCATCTTTGAACGTCCATTCAATGATGACAGGCATGACTAAGCCTCCTTTATTACTAAAGTGTAATTCGTAATAATTCGCATTACCGAATTTCTTTTGCTTCTCCTTGTTGTTGAATTGCTCTGCATATAATTCTGTCGTGTAAGTGATTACAGAATCCTCTGTTTCCCACGGCTTATAGTGCGTATAGAAATCTACCAAATTGGTATCCTTTTCCACTTGGAATTCCATACCCATTTCTTTGTTTCTAATTTTGGCAATATCATCAAATGGCTTCTTAGCTTTTACAGGGTAGCTACGGCTTTCTTTCTCTGGATTATTTTCCATATCCACCTTATACCACTTCACACTATCCAAAGAAATATCAGTCGCTTCAATAGAATAAAACCAACCTTTCCAAAACCAATCTAAGTCTACCCCACTGGCATCTTCCATGGTTCTAAATAAATCCGCAGGTGTTGGATGCTTAAATGCCCAACGCTCACAATACTCCTTAAAGGCATGGTCGAATAACTCTCTGCCCATGATGGTTTCTCTAAGGATATTCAACCCAGTAGCAGGTTTGCCATAAGCATTATTACCAAACTGAACGATGTTATCAGAGTTGGTCATAATCGGTTCTAGCCGATCTTTATCGCCTCCCATATAGCCCGTAATCTTATGGGCAGGGCCTCTTCTAGAATTGTAGTTATTATCAAATTCTGACTCTGCTAAGAATTGTACAAAAGAGTTGATTCCTTCATCCATCCAAGTCCACTTTCGCTCATCACTATTGATAATCATTGGGAAGTAGTTATGCCCTACTTCATGGATAATCACGGAGATCGCTCCTTTCTTTGCTCGCTCCGTATAGGTCCCATCCTCATCCGCTCTACCGTAGTTGAAACAGATCATTGGGTATTCCATACCATTTGCTGCTTCTACGGAAATAGCCACAGGATATGGGTAAGGAATAGAATATTGAGAATA
>CALJIY010000018.1 GCA_937973945.1 uncultured Saprospiraceae bacterium
CTACATCATAACTAGTTTCTCTTCTACCTATCAGTTATCAAGAGTCCATCTCTTAACCCAATAGTTACAGGCGGTATATAAGGTTTAAAAAATATTTTGTGTATTTTTTACACAAAAAACTTGCATCTAATGTTCATTAGCACTTATATTTGTGTAAAAAACACACAAAATAATCGCCAATGAAATATCTACACCTTGATCCTAGCTTTACTCCCTTCGGAAAATCCATTGCTTTTGAAGCATTTACCTTTAATGGTGGAGAACCACATATTAAAATCACGGAAGACTCAATCCCATATTCCGTTATGATAACTACTCGAATTCGTAGTTTCAATGACTTAGGTTTTTTGTTAATTGCTACAGATGCTTTGCGAAGAATGGGGGTTGAAAAACTAAGTCTACTCCTCCCCTACTTCCCTGCAGCTAGGCAAGACCGAGTAATGATGAAAGGAGAAGCATTGAGTGTCAAAGTGTATGCAGATATTATTAATTCCGCAAACTATGACCAAATACTAATTGTAGATCCACATTCTGATGTATGTCCGGCATTATTGAATCGAGTACATGTGATTACTAATCATCTATTTGTACAAAAAGCAGTTGCAGCAGAAAAGGATTATTACCTAGTCGCTCCAGATAGTGGTGCTTTAAAGAAGGCATATCATTTAGCTCGATTTCTTGGTGGAAAAGAAGTGATTACTTGTAGCAAAAATAGAAATGTGCAGACAGGAAAATTGAGTGGCTTTAAAGTTTTTGCCGAGGATTTACAAGGTAAGACTTGTGTGATTGTAGATGATATATGTGATGGCGGCGGCACCTTTCTTGGGCTAGCAAAAACACTAAAAGAGAAAAATGCAGGCGATTTAATTTTAGTAGTGACACATGGCATTTTTAGTAAAGGAATAGAGGTTTTAAGTACGGCTTTTTCTAAGATTTATTGTACAGATTCATTTCGTGATATTACACATGAAAGCTGTTTACAATTGAAGTTACGTTACGTTTACTAAGCTTTGAAAGCTTAGTAAACGTTCTTCCTGACTGACTGATTTTCAATATCAATATTAATTTACCCCTTGACTCCCATAAACACTTTAAAACAAAAAAATGAATACGATACATTTAACAGACGGATACAAAGTAGATCATAAAAACCAATATCCTAAAGGAACTCAATTAATCTATTCCAACTGGACGCCCCGAAAAAGTAGAATAGCAGGAGTAGATAAAGTAGTCTTTTTTGGCTTACAATACTTTATCAAAAAATACCTGCAAGAAGCATTTGATACTGATTTTTTTGGACAATCTAAAATAGCCGCCGTCCAAAAATATAAACGTAGAATTAGTGCTTATTTAGGGCCCAATGCAATTACTTATGAGCATATAGCTGAATTGCATGATTTAGGTTATTTGCCTATAGAGATTAAAGCAGTGCCAGAGGGTATGCAAGTACCCATTAGAATGCCGATGTTCACGATTAAAAATACTTTGCCGGAATTCTTTTGGTTGACGAATTTTCTAGAAACCATTATGTCTTGTATTATCTGGATGCCTTGTACTAGTGCCACTATGAGTTTGCAGTATCGAAAAATCTTGAATCGATATGCTACTCTGACAGGTGGAGATTTGGATTTTGTTTCTTTGCAAGCCCATGATTTTAGTTTTAGAGGTATGGCAGGATTGGAAGCCGCTATGATGAGTGGTGCAGGACATTTATTAAATTTTCAAGGAACCGATACTATCCCAGCAATTGATTTTTTAGAACAATACTATAATACGGATTGTGAAGAAGAAATTATAGGAGTAAGTGTACCTGCTACTGAACATTCCGTCATGTGTATGGGCACAGAAGATCATGAAATCAATACCTTTATTCGGTTGATTGAAGATACTTATCCAAAGGGGATTGTTAGTATTGTATCCGATACCTGGGACTTCTGGAAAGTGATTAACGAATTCTTACCACAGCTAAAAAATAAAATTTTAGCAAGAGATGGCAAAGTAGTCATTCGACCAGATAGTGGTGATCCCGTAAAAATCATTTGTGGTGATAAAGAAGCTATATTCGGTACACCCGAATACAAAGGGGCAGTGGAATGTTTGTGGGAAACCTTTGGTGGCACTTTAACAGAGAAAGGATATAAACTCCTAGATGAGCATATCGGTTTGATCTATGGAGATAGTATTACCTTAGATCGCTGCGAAAGGATCTGTCAACAATTAGAAGCGAAAGGATTTGCTAGTACGAATTTAGTATTTGGTATTGGTTCTTATACCTATCAGTATGTGACTAGAGATACTTTTGGATTTGCCATGAAAGCTACTTATGGCGAAGTCAATGGAATAGGAAGAGCTATTTTTAAGAATCCAAAAACAGATGATGGAACCAAAATTTCTGCTAAAGGCTTGTTACGCCTAGACGGTACAAAAAGCGAAGTAGCAAGTATGAAAGAAGAAGTTAGTAAAGAAGAGGAAGATGGAGGGCTTCTAGAAGTAGTTTACCGAGATGGGGCATTGATTAGAGAGACTAGTTTGAGTGAAATTAGAAAACTACTAACAATTAATCATAAATAAACATGAAATACACCATAAAAAAATTACAAGAGGAACAAAGACAAGGTATCAAAAGAAACCACCTCTATTTTTGGGGACACCAGCCAGCTAAAGATGGTCAAATCAGTAGAAGCTGTTTAAGTCAATGGTGGGAGCAAGCCTTTGAAGTCGAGGATGCTATTTATCCAACTGCTGAACATTGGATGATGGCGGGTAAAGCGCTTTTATTTGAAGATCAAGAAATTTATGAAAAGATTCTGAAAGCAAAGCATCCACACGAAGCAAAAAAATTAGGCCGACAAGTCCGTCATTTTAACCAGCAACAATGGGAAGCCCATCGCTATGAGATTGTCTTGCAGGGCAATCAACATAAGTTTGGACAAAATGACGAGCTTAAAGCATATCTTTTGAATACTGGAAATTCTATTATTGTGGAAGCTAGTCCTGTTGACAAAATTTGGGGAATTGGGTTAACAGGCGATAACCCGAAGGCACCATATATGGAGCAGTGGGAGGGTATGAATTTATTGGGTTTTGCGCTAATGGAAGTACGTGATAAGCTTTAATAAGGCTATAATAGGATTCTAATATTGGTATTTTAGAATAGGAAAGTGTAAAGTCAGTTCAAATTCTAGCGTTTTTAGATCTTTCCCTATGAGACATATGATTTTTCAGCATTTTAAAAGAGAAATCAAACATAATTAAAAAGTTATAATTTAATTTACATTGATTTTATTTCACAAATAGATATCACAATTAAATATTAAATTATTGATAATCAATTGCATACAAAGACAAATCTACATATATCAATAATTAAAAAATATCACAAAACCTATATTTTGTTTTTTGTATAAGCCTAAAAGCATTGCATCTTTGTAGTGTGCTATTGAACACAGCACCAATGCTAATAAAAGATTAGCTAATAATTTTAGGATATGTTCATGGGATTTTTGTCTTGAAGGTAGTAAGTCGTATTAGTGGGATTTTACGACTTACTACTAGAGACACATTCAAAAAACCTATTGAATCACTTTTTCCCACTACTACCTTTGCAATTTATACAATTCTAATAATTTAGAATTTCCAGATATAACCTATTACAACCTTTTTTTTCTTATTACTATCATTTGTAAACAACCTTTTTGATATATTACGGTATTATAGCTTTTTACATTAATTCAAGACCATGAATTAAGTTCTTCTCCTGGGTACTTAATATTTTACTACTTAGACCTTTGGGGATAAAAAATTAAGAGTCCAACTGACTGATGTTAGTTGGGCTCTTTTTTTTTGCTGTTATCCTTCCTTATAAGGACAGCCTACTTATTAAAGACAGTTCAATAGACGAATTACTATGACAAAAGAAAGAAAAATAGCCTACTTTTCATTTATTCACATAGGTTAACGAAACAGGCGCTAAAGCATCTCATCTTTGTATCATCAATTAATTACTAAAAAAATTTAACTATGATACAATTAACAGAAACATTCCGAAACGCAAACCTCAAGGTTCAAGGAGTTAATCAACAAGGGCTATTCGGTTCATCTTGGATATGCTATGAAATTTTAAGCAAGTGCTTGCATGTTGAAATCAAAGTACATTTCAGAATGAACTATTATACTTCTCCTAAACCTACATTTGCTAAAAATTAATAAAATGAAGCAAAAAATCACAGCAAGCATTCATTGGGAAATTCAAGCGAATGAAGCTTTTCTAAAAGGAAGGTATAGTAGAACGCATTCTTGGGCTTTAGAAGGTGGGGCCTTAAACACATGCTTGCAAATGATTGGCTAAGAAAAAGAAAA
>CALJIY010000019.1 GCA_937973945.1 uncultured Saprospiraceae bacterium
GCTGCTTCCGAAGCATATAATTTAGCCATCGCCGCTGCCGTTCCATAATCCATTCCTTGATCTTTCAACCAGGCAGCTCTATAGACCAACATTCTAGCCGCCTCAATTTTGGTTTGCATATCTGCCAATTTAAAGGCAATCGCTTGGTGCTTGTTGATAGGCTTACCGAAAGTTTTACGCTCATGAGAATAGGCCAATGCCAATTCGTAGGCGCCTTCTGCACAACCTAAAGCTTGTGCGGCAATACCAATTCGTCCACCGTCTAAAGTCTTCATCGCATATTTAAATCCAAATCCTTCAGGACCTATTCTATTTTCTTTAGGCACCTTCACATCCGAAAACATAACAGAAGACGTATCGGAAGAACGAATTCCCAACTTGTCTTCTTTAATGCCGGTACTCACACCATCCCATGCAGCCTCTACCACTAAAGCATTGATCCCTTTATGCCCTTTTTCTACATCTGTTTGAGCGATGACCACATAGGTGCCTGCCTTCTTACCATTGGTAATCCAATTTTTGGTACCATTCAACAAATAATAGTCGCCCTTATCTATGGCAGTCGTTTGCTGACTAGTCGCATCACTTCCAGCTTCTGGTTCAGATAAGCAAAATGCACCAATCGTTTCACCTGAAGCCAAACTCGGTAAGTATTTCTTTTTAAGCTCCTCTGATCCATACGCTTCAATTCCATATTGAACTAATGAATTCTGAACAGACATAATAACCGAAGCAGAATTATCAATCTTAGAAATTTCCTCCATTGCCAAGACATAAGAAATAGTATCCATTCCACTCCCACCATATTCTGGTGCAGTCATCATCCCCATAAAGCCCAACTCTCCCATCATTTTCACTTGCGCAGTCGGATGCGTCATATTAGTATCTCTGTCAATGACACCTTCTTTTAATTCGTTTTGGGCAAAATCTCTTGCCGCATTTCGAATCATGATTTGTTCTTCTGTTAATACGAAATTCATATTTTAATATTTAAGTAGTTCCTTAAAAACTTAATGTTTGATGTATATAAGCGGGATAAGCTTTACCTAAAGATAAAAAGTATGCTTCTCCGAAATGATCTTTAAAAGCAATTAATCCTTTTTCCGTAAAATGAGGTAAAATCAAACTCCAAGCTATTTTATCCCAACTTGTTTCTTTGCGAATATCTTGATAGATATCTGACATCAGCCAGAAAAAGGAAAGCATCCATAGAGATCGACATAAGTTATAATAAGTACCAGGAATGATCTCCTCTCGCATATTTCCTATTTGAATAGAAAAAGAAATAATCGACATCTGTCTCTTTAAATCATCCGCATATATTCGTTCAATTTGCTTTTTAACGGGCGGATATTCCATGACTTGCTTGTCAAAGAATATAAAGGAATATGCCTCTTGTAGTTCATGGAAAGCCTTCGTTGCATTGTTCGTGTTTTCCCAAGAAGGATATTGGGTTTCCGACATCTTCGCCTTATACTTGGCCCACATCTCCTGTACGATCTCTTCTAGAAAGACCTCTTTGTTTTTAAAATAATAGGTTAGATTACCTCTACTTATACCAATTTCTTGTGCAATCTGATACAAAGTCGTTGCGCCAAACCCATTCAAATTGAATAGTTTTTTTCCAGCTATTAGTATTTTATCTTTCGTTTTCAAAGGAAGAATTGCTAAGTATTAGTGTAGAAGTCGTTTATAATTAGTACAATAATAAAATATTTTAGTCAAAACTGCTATTATTTTAACAAACTGTATAATTAATTAGGGGTAATTCTGTTTTGTCTTTTAATTTTAGGTCCTTTCTGTTAATCAAATAGTTGTTGGAATACCTGTCAGGCTAAGGGACGGATTCTTGATGGCAGAAACTTAGAAAGTGGCTGTCATCTGGGTTCCTGAGAAAGATGACAGCCATTTTGAAAATTTCTGACATCATCCTTCGCTCTATAACTAACTGGTAATCATAGGGCTTTTCGAATAGCCTGACATCTGACCAACTTATTATTTCGTCGTTACGTAGAAAATTTGATGTACCTAAGGAAAGAAGAAAGCTTCGTAATGAGGTATTTATATAATAGGCAAGGTAAGTAACTAAGAAGGCTATGGAAAGAATCTCCTTTAAGAGGATAGACTAAAGAATGTAGGAAAAAGAAGGGAATAGGTATAACAAATAAGCTCTTTTACTGACAAGAAGTGTCCATAAAAGAGCTTAATATATGCTTGATAAAAAAGGATAAAATTAAAGACTATCCTTCTCCATTAACTTTCTGATGTCTATATACTGCATCAATAATTTCCGTTCGTCTAAGAACTGAAGGCTTCACGAAATTCTTTCTTCTCCGTAATTCGTTTCTTAACTTTACTTGCTGACGCTTTCGCTTATATCTACGAATTGCTTTGTCTATGTTCTCATTGTCCAAACGTTTAATTATTAGCATATATATATTTAAAGGTGAACAGGTTTTGGACCTGCTGCATTAAAAAGTTGCAAATATACAAAAAAATATGGTCTATTTCAGATAAACTACTTTTGCATTCAAAGAGTGCACTTTTACAACGTTATCCGTGAAGGCTTTGTGGCCTTTTGGTGCTAACAAATACAATGAGCCTCCTTTCATACTTGCCATAGTCCCTAATAATTTCCATTTAGACACCTTTCTCTCTACATCATCAGATTTGGTGGCTACTTCTACATAATTCTTCGCCCCCATCTGTAAGCCAGTAATATCGGGGATAATAGGTTCGTCCTCTCCTGATCGAGTAAACTGACTCGGCGTTTCATAATCCTCTATATTCGCTTTAATTTTTTGGAGGCCTTTACTTTTTGCCCACAATAAGGCTTTATCGAAATGTGCTTTTTCTGACATAGAAGTTATTTTAGTATCAACAAAAGATTAAGTAATCAAATAGTCCCTAGTAAGTACTAGAGCTAAGGAAAACAGACCACCAAATATATAGTTTAAACAATTAAATCAGTGGCTTAGTTTCAATTATTACGTTTTTTATACCAAACCCGACCTAATTTGATAGATTTATCACTACTTTTTCCCTTATTTTACAAATAAATCTGTTTTAATTGAAAAAATGATATTTAAAGTAGTCAATTAGTATTGGGATGAAAAAAGATCTTTTAATAAGTGTTGAAAATATATATAAGGCGAAAGTACGCTTAAAACATGTAGCACATCACACGCCTTTGATGAAGAATAGTTACTATTCAGAAAAATATCAATGCAATGTCTACTTAAAGCGGGAAGATTTACAAGTTGTTCGATCCTATAAAATAAGAGGTGCCTATAATAAGATGGCTACTTTACCCAAAAAAGAATTAGATAAAGGGGTCATCTGTGCCAGTGCAGGTAATCATGCACAAGGCGTTGCATTGGCTTGTCAAAAGCTAAAAGTAAAAGGTAAGATATATATGCCTACCACTACGCCACTGCAAAAAATTAAAAAGGTAAAATCTTTCGGTAAATCTTTTGTAGAGATTCAATTAATCGGAGACACCTATGATGATTCTTATAAAGAGGCGATACGAGATGCGACTAAGCATAAGCTGCCTTTTATTCATCCTTTTAATGACGAAAAAGTAATTGAGGGACAAGGAACTGTTGGATTAGAAATAATGGAAGATTGTGAGGAACCAATTGACTATGTTTTTGTTGCTATTGGAGGTGGAGGTATTATTGCTGGTTTGGGTAGTTATTTTCATCATATTAGTCCAGCAACAAAAATTATTGGTGTTGAACCTGCCGGGGCACCTGGTATGTACCAATCCATTAAGCAAAAGAAAGTCGTTACATTGGATGAAATGGATGTCTTCGTAGACGGAGCGGCAGTTAAAAAGGTTGGAGATTTGACTTTTAAAATTGGTCAGCAAGTAATTGATGATATTGTGTTAGTGCCAGAAGGAAAGGTGTGCACCAAAATATTAGAACTCTATAATGAAGAAGCAATCGTAGTGGAACCTGCAGGAGCGTTGACGATCGGAGCTTTAGATTTTTACAAACAACAAATTAAAGGAAAAACGATTGTTTGTCTGATTGGTGGCGGTAATAATGATATTACCAGAATGGAGGATATTAAAGAACGCTCTTTATTATTCGAAGGCTTAAAGCATTATTTTATCATTCAATTTCCTCAGCGTGCTGGCGCTTTAAAAGGCTTCCTAAATGATGTCTTAGGCCCCAATGATGACATTACCCATTTCGAATACACGAAGAAAAACAATAAAGATTCTGGTCCTGCTTTAGTGGGCATTGAATTACAAAATCCAGATGATTATAAAGCTTTGATTAGTAGAATGAAAAAACAAAACATGGAATTCCAAACCATGAATGATCAGGAAATGTTATTCCGGTTTTTGGTGTAGGAGGTATGGAGATTTTTTTTTAGAACACAGAGACACGGGGGCACGGAGGATTGTGGAGTTTTTTTTGAACACAGATACACGGGGGTACAGAAGATTGTGGAGGTTTTTTTTAGAACACAGAGACACGGGCACGGAGGATTGTGGAGTTTTTTTTTGAACACAGAGACACGGGGACACGGAGGATTATGGAGTTTTTTTTTGAACACAGAGACACGGGGATATGGAGAATTTTTAGTACTTATTTGAACCTTTCGAGACTGTTTAATAAACTGTATCAAAAACAAAACGACAGTTTCATACAATTCTGGTTGTCAACGTTTTGTAGGTTTGATACCTGCCTTCCAAGGAACGCAGGTAGGCTTGAACTTTCTTAAAAACTCAGTGCCTCCGTGTCTCCGTGTTCAACAACTCCTAAGTCTCCAAAAAATTAATACATGCGCAAGCAACAAACAGATCACTTAGTACAACTGATACGTTCTTTGACAAAAGCAGAAAAGCGACATTTTCGATTATTCGTTACTCGAAATCAAGCATCGG
>CALJIY010000020.1 GCA_937973945.1 uncultured Saprospiraceae bacterium
AGTGAAATTACCATCCACATCTGTACTGGTACCAGTAGTTGTACCTTGAATGATAACGTTGGCACCAATAAGGGTCTCCCCGTTGTCACCATCTGAAATAGTACCGCTCACAGTACTTTGTGCATTTAGGCCTACTGTAAGTAGTACTAACAGCACCCATAAATTGTTAAGGAAAAGTTTCACCATTTTCGTGAGTATTTAATGAACAATGTTTTTGAATAAAAAATAAGCGTTTATTCAGTCTTTAGCTAAATAAGGGCTAGCTGAAAACGAATTAATACGCACTACTTTGCACTTAAAAGCCATAATATTTGGCATCCTGCACAAGGTAGTGAATTTTCGCTCAAATACAATTTTAATATCTAAAAATTTGATGTACTAAAAATTTGTATTTCGTTATCACTTGATTTTCTGTAAGTAAGTTGTTTTTTAAAAAAAAATATGATTTTGCGGGTAGATCTAAAGAGATGAAGGTATTGGAGAAATGTTCTAGAATTACAGTATTACATACAAATATAAACGAATATTTTAAACAAACGCTGCTTGGACCAATTATGTATCTTTTGAGACTGGGCTGTTTGATGTATTTTAGGCACAAATAATAGTTGTTTTTATTTCGTAAAGAAGCTTTAGATAGCTTAATTTCTGTTATTTTTGATAAAAAGTGATTATTGTCTTCTAATAGATAAGCTTTAATTCAAAATCACTTTTTTATCCTGTTTGGAGTCTAAAACATCATAAAGTAATGAAATATATACTGCCTGTTATATTATTAGCTATAGGACTTTCCAATTGTTCTAAGAAAACAATCTATCCTTTAGGGGTATTTCAAGAAGAAAAAGCACCTGTTGCTCCAGATTATTCCAAATCTTACTATTGGGCAGCGCTACCAAACAAAGAGGATAAAGCAGATGTCACCCCAAAAAAGCTGAAAGATGAACAAAAGAATGCAGCCGTAGATGTTTTTTTTATGTATCCCACTATTTATACTGGGGAGAAAGGGGATGACCAATGGAATGCACCTGTCAATGATCCTGCATTTAATAAAAGAGTAGATGAGTCGACTATCCAATTTCAAGCCTCCGTTTTTAATGGGGTAGGTAAAATATATGCGCCTCGATATCGGCAAGCTCATATTACGGCTTATTATGAGCAGGATAAGGAGATGTCCAAGAAAGTGTTTGATTTAGCTTATGAAGATTTGAAAAAAGCCTTCCAATATTATTTAGATCACTACAATAATGGTCGACCTATTATTATTGCTTCCCATAGCCAAGGGACGACACATGGTATTCGATTGATGAAAGATTTTTTTGATGGGCAAGAACTACAGCAACAATTAGTCGCTGCTTATCTAGTAGGTATTCCTGTTGCCAAAGATCAATATGAAAATATTCCTGTATGTGAAACGCCTACTCAGATTGGTTGTTTCTGTACTTGGCGAACATTTGAGGAAGGGCATCATCCTAAGAGTTTCGTATCAGAAAAAATTGCTGTTACCAATCCTTTAACTTGGACCACCTCAGAAGATTATGCGCCACATGATTTGAATAAAGGGGGCGTATTAAGAAAAATAAATAAAATTTATCCCAATCTAACTTCTGCAAGAATTGTAGCGGAGAAAGGTATTCTTTGGGCGACTAAACCAAAATTCTTCGGCAGCTTTTTATTAAAAACTAAGAACTATCATATTGCTGATTTTAATTTTTATTATTTGAATGTACGGGAGAATGCGGTATTGAGAGCACAGCATTTTATGGAGGGTAAATGAACACGGAGTCACAGAGTGCACTGAGTTTTCTGTATACGCTGTGTGCTTTGTGACTCCGTGTTCATAATTTAAATTTCGACAGAAATTCTTAAAGATGAAGAAAAGATATTTATTACCAATTATTTTCTTAGGGGCATTAATATTAGGTCCTAAAAACCACTATGATCAAGTAGATGGAAAAATAAAACTATTGGATATACCCTTAGAACAACTAGACCAATATATTCAAGATAAAGAAGCAAAAGTTGAGAATATTCGTCCTGATAATGAAGCTAGAATTATATGGGCCGATTCTTTGAAAAAGACGCCTTACAGTGTTGTCTATTTACATGGATTCTCCGCAACTTGGTTTGAAGGGAATGGGATACATGAGCCATTTGCCAAACGCTATGGCTTCAATCTGTATTTATCTCGATTGGCGCAACATGGTATTGCAGATAAAGAATCTTTTGGCTCGCTTACCCCCAAAGAGTATATTGATTCTGCAAAAGAAGCTATTGCTATTGGGCATTTAATAGGAGAGAAAGTAATCGTGATGTCCTGTTCTACGGGAGGTACTTTAGGGATTTATTTAGAAGGCGAAAATCCAGATTTAATAGATGCCCAATTTTTATACTCTCCAAATGTAGATTTGGCTTTCGCTGGTTCTCAATTACTGACCATGCCGTGGGGGACTCATCTTGTCAATAACCTGATAGGAGAGTATCGAAAAATTGAGGATACTAAGGTTAGGAAAGACCTGAATTACGTTACATCTGAATATAAAACCGAAGGAGTGATTGGTTTAAAAGCCTTGATAGAACAAACGATGACACCAGAAACATTTGCAAAAGTGACCAAGCCTTATTTTATGGGCTACTATTATAAGAGTGAGGAAGAACAAGATCCTGTCGTTTCTGTTGCTGCTATGTTGGAGTTTGATAAATATTCAAAAACGCCTACTACTCAAAAAAGAGCAATCGCTTTCCCGAATGTCAAAGATCATGTAATGGTCAATACTATTAAATCTAAAGATATTCCTTCTGTGCAAACAGCAACTTTTCAATATGCAGAGGAGGTCTTAGGACTGACGCCTAAATAAGTTGGGAGTATAATTAAATTAGGAGTTAATTTATTCATCCGATCACTTGCAGCACTTGCAGTGGTCGGATGAAACGTACAGCTTGATCCGACCACTGCAAGTGATCGGATCAATTGGACTTGACCTATATTTGTTTTACATCTCTCATCTCCGCTCTCCGTTCTAAAACTATTATGGTTTTTAGTATCTTGCCGACATGTTTTCAAAAAACGCAAAACTATACGTACCCACCATCGGCTTATTGCTTTTATTATCCTTTATAGGAATCTACCTCTATTACTTCACGACCACTAATATTTTTTGGAGTGGGTTTGTTGCTATGACCGTTTTTTATGTGCTTATCTTTTATGTAGGTGCAAAGGCAAATCAAAGAAGTAGTAAACAAAATACAGAGGAGGTCATGCTAGCAGGTCGTGCCCTCCCTCTGTGGATAGCGGTGCTGACGATGAGTGCTACTTGGGTTGGTGGAGGCTTTATAAATGGAACGGCGGAAGCAGTAGCAGAATCTGGTTTGGTGTGGGTGCAGGCACCTTGGGGATATGCCTTGAGTTTGATCGTAGGGGGCTTGTTTTTTGCTAGAAAAATGCGCCGCTATGAATTTAAAACCATGCTCGATCCATTGGAAAAACGCTTTGGAAAAAAAATGGCGGCTGTTTTATTTTTACCAGCCTTGAGTGGCGAGATATTTTGGTCGGCTGCTATTTTGATGGCGCTAGGAACTACCTTTGGAACCGTACTAGGATTGGAGACACAGCCAGCTATTATTATTTCTGCCTTAGTAGCTATTGCCTATACTTCTATAGGAGGCTTATGGTCAGTGGCCTGGACAGATGTGTTACAGTTGTTTTTGTTGATAGTCGGTTTGTTTTTAATTGTTCCTTATACTTTAGATAGCTTGGGTGGTTGGGATACGATTTGGACAGATTATGAAACTAAATTTGGACCTGCAGCCACCTTACTACCTAGTAGAGAAGCCTTGGGCAATTACTATTGGAATTGGTGGGATTATGCCTTGCTACTTATTTTTGGTGGACTGCCATGGCAGGTTTATTTTCAAAGAGTATTAGCTTCTAAAGATGAAAATACAGCAGTGGGTTTATCTTTATTTGCAGGGTTTTTCTGTATACTGGCAGCTATTCCAGCAGGCATGATTGGTGTCGCTGGAGCGGTAGCGGATTGGTCTGCTTTAGGATTAGCTGCACCTCCAGACTCCGCTTCTACTTTACCATGGGTCGTCCGCTATTTGACCAATCCTTGGGTGGCGACAATTGGCTTAGGTGCCATTGCGGCGGCAGTGATGTCTTCTGTAGATTCGTCTATTTTATCTGCCTCTTCAATGGCAACTTGGAATGTCTATCGGCCATTAATTCAGCCTACGATTACTAATGAAAAACTTGCTCGTATCTTGAAGCGTTGTATTTGGATTGTTGGTGTCACGGCTACCTTATTGGCCTTAAACATTAATAGTGTATATGAGCTTTGGTTTTTATGCAGTGATTTTGTGTATTGTTTATTATTCCCTCCATTGGTGTGTGCCCTATTTGATAAACGAGCCAATACTTATGGTGCTATTGCAGGTTTTGTTGTTGCCTTCATTTTGCGTTTTGGCGGTGGCGATGCTACATTGGGCATCCCTATATTAATAGATTATCCTATGATTGAAGATGGGGTAGTGTTATTTCCTTTTCGAACTTTGGCGATGTTGTCGGGTTTGTTTAGTATTTTGGTTGTTTCCAGATTGACTGGTAAATGGTGTCCGCCTCAGGCTTTGGTGTTGCCTTAAAATAAAAAAATAAAAAATGAAAAGTATAGTAGTTTTCTGTGGTTCTTCCTCTGGTACTAATCCAATATATACAGAGGTAACAAAAGAGTTAGGCGGTTTATTTGTAGAGCGAGAGATCACCTTGATCTATGGTGCAGGTAATGTAGGTTTGATGGGCGTTGTAGCAGATGCAGTATTAGAAAAAGGAGGAAAAGTGATTGGTACCATTCCCAAATTTTTAGAGGATAAAGAAGTGGCGCACTATGGAATTACGGAATTGATTGTAACCGACACGATGCATCAAAGAAAACAAAAAATGGCAGATATCGCAGAAGGCATTATTGCGCTACCTGGTGGTATAGGCACCTTGGACGAATTGTTTGAAATTTTTACTTGGCAGCAATTGGGTTTGCATGCTAATCCGATTGGCTTATTAAATATTAATGGTTTTTACGATCATCTTATTCGGCATATTGCGCATATGACGGAGGAAGGGTTTTTAAAGGATTATCATAGAGATCGTATTTTAATTGATAGTGATCCTGCTACGTTGTTGGATAAAATGGCGAAGCAGAAAATTGAGTATGTGGATAAGTGGTGGAAGAAGTGATGCAGTCACACTACTAGACATTGAATTAGAAAAGAGAACAGAGAAAGATGTCATTTGCAAACAACGAAATTTGACCATGTTTTAAACGTCATCTGTCTCTGTTCTCGCTTCTCTGCTCTTTACCAGTAATAGGTGGTGTGTTTTATAACTTTACGTTAGACTTGTTATTTGTGAACATGTCTAGTATTAAATGTAATTCCGTGTTCTTTTAATTCTTCTAAGACAGGGGTGTAAATTTCTTTTTTCATAGATACATTAATGCCCGTATCTTTAATGGTGCCGTTCATAACCATCTTTACAAATATCGCGATGGGTAGTCCAATATATTTAGCGATCGCTGTCTTCTTGGCATTTTCTCCTTCCATCTTTAAGGTAGAAATTAGATGTTCTTTCTCTCCATTTAATTCATACTTATATTCTAATTGGATGAGTATTAAATCTTTATCCGTTTCTTTTAATTCACATTTATCTTGCAACAATTTTTCTAGTAGTAGAGCAGGCGTGGCCGTACGGAAATTAATTTTTTTCTTTCTAAACAAACCTAGCCATTCTAATTGTTTCATGACTTTTGGATTGGCGTATTTTCCTAGTTTATGAGCAGTCCGATCCTTTATCGAGCTACCAGGTTCGTTACTAACATAGGCATCTATCCATTCATGAAAAGTCATATTCTTTGCATTAAGAATAGGGTAGGAGCCATCAGTCAAACCTAACTTAACTAGTGCGTTCCAACCATCGCAGAAGCCAGGGTAACGTAAAGTACCCCGCATCACAGAGGGAATGCCAGCAAGTCCATATACTTCCTTATGTAATAAAGAATCCCTATTGGGATAAGCTTCAAAAGAGCCCATGCCGGCTATATCTACCTGATGATAAGATTCAAATAAATTATGGTAAGGAATGTGTTTTAGTTTCTTATTGTCTAAATATTGAGAAGTGCCTTGTCCCATCAAAACGGCGTTTCGTGGGTTCCATGTAAATTTATACTTCCAAGGATTATTCTTCAAATCATCTGGCGTAACTAAACCACCAGAATAAGATCGGAAAGAAGTAATAGTTGCTCCCTTTGCTCGTAATTCATCTAATTGTTTACGAGCCATCATGTGACCGATCCCTGGATCTAGTCCCATTTGGCCAGTGTATATTAGTTCTCGATCTCTAGCCTCATCTCCAAGCCGATATAACTCATGAGAAACATGAGCAGAAGTAATGAATTGTTTATTTAATTTGATACAATCATGGGCGACTTCCAAATGTAAATGTGCTGGCAATAAGGAGACGACTACATCCGTTCTTGCAATTAAATCCCTTCGGTCATTTACTTTTGTTACATCTAACCAAGTACCTCTTCCATTTGGATGACTCTTGATTTTTTCATTGGCGGTATTTGGGTCCATATCCCCAACCGTAACATACCAACCATTCTTCAATGCCTCGTCTAAAATATAGTCGATCATTGCCCCGGAACATCTACCTGCGCCTAGTATTAAAATATTATTCATAGTATGTAGTGGGCTTTTAAAAAACTTCTTAATTTAGGTGACCTACTTTTCCACTAAAAAGTATTGAAGTTGTTTAAAATTACATTTTAAAACAACTTCATTAGGATCAAATTCACCTTTCTATGCTGTAAAATAAACAATTCTTCTTTTATAATTACATAAATAGCCATCTAAATTCATACCACCTTCTTCCTGCTATTAGGAGAATAATTACTTTTGTATAATTGAAATAAGAATAAAAAAATGTTTTTCACGAAGACTATGAATTTATTTTTCATTTGCAGAGGAATGACCAAATTAAATTTATTTTTTCAATAATACTTACAGCGTAATAGACCAAAAAATAAAATGAATAAGAAAAAAAAACTGATGGAATGGGAAGCTTATCCTTCCGAATTGGATTTGACACTAGCAGATCAAAAAGTATTGAGTCTCGCTAAAAAGCATTTAGAATATTCTTATTCCCCTTATTCTAGATTTAAGGTTGGTACAGGCTTGTTATTAGATAATGGTGCATTTATAGGGGGGAGTAATCAAGAAAATGCTTCGTATCCTTTGTGTTTATGTGCTGAGCGGGTAGCATTAGCAGCGGCAGCGTCTGTACACCCAAATATACCTGTTAGCACCCTTGCCGTAACGATTCAACACGCAGATAAAATGATCGAAGAACCTGCGATGCCTTGCGGTGCTTGTCGGCAGGTCATTTGTGAAGTGGAACAAAAGCAGCAACAAGGCATTCGGATTATAACACAAGGAATGAAAGGAGAGGTCTATATTTTTGAATCGGGTTTGTCGATTTTGCCTTTGGCTTTTGATGCTAGTTTTTTGCTTTGATATTAATAGACTTGTTCGGCGGCATCTTGATGGACAATATGGGTAAAATTTAATTTTGTACGGCGTTAAAATTTTTAGCAATAGCTACGACTATTCCGAAAAAAATTTGCCTTGTACAAAACTAAATTTTCCTCCATCTCGACTCATCAGCTACTGCCGAACAAGTCTAATTTACTGCATCAAATAAATAGTAGCCATACTAATCAAAAAGTAACCGACTAAAGAAGCGGCACCTTCATATTCTTGTGCCATTCGCTGTCCAAAAAATAAAGCTAGTAAAGATAGTGCAGACAATTGTGCGCCGATTAATCCTATTTTAGTTGATCCATTTAAGATTAGTTGTATTATTCCAATAAAGGAACAAACACCTGCTGCTACTTCTAAAATAG
>CALJIY010000021.1 GCA_937973945.1 uncultured Saprospiraceae bacterium
AGCGGAGGCATCACAGGTCGTACGCATTTCTACAACCAAATCAGTATTAGAATCCAACACCGTTTCCACAATTAACACGCTATCACATCCTAAGATATTGCTATAGCGCAAAGTATCAAAGCCCACTTTTGACACATCACAGTCTACCTGTTGACTACGAGTCGTATCTGATGTTAACAAAGTATATTCTGTAACAATCATACTATCACATCCTAATATATTTTGTAATATTAGCGTATCATTTCCTATAGCGAAGGCATCACAGGTTGTACGCATTTCTACGACCAAATCTGTATTAGAATCTAATACCGTTTCTACAATCAACACACTATCACAGCCTAAGACATTACTATAACGTAAAGTGTCAAAACCCACTTTTGACACATCGCAATCTATTTGTTGACTACGTATTGTATCACTCCTTAATAAGGCGGTAGTTGTAATAACCAAACTATCACATCCTAATGCATTAGCTAACAATTCATCAGAAGTCCCAGCTTCTGTAATATTACAGGTCGTATTGTTTAGGTAGGTTGTATCTTTTTTGACCAAGTCATAAGAAATGACAAGTACATCTAGGCAACCATCCATTCCCTGAGTAGTAGAAATATTTTGTTGCACTTGTGAAGGATCACAAGTGTATTCATCTGTACGAATGGTGTCTTGCGGAATTAAGCTTATAGTAATCTCATCCATTGCAGTGCAAGCATTTTCATCTGTTACGATAAGCGTATATTGACCAGCTTGGCTAATAGCTGTTTGAGGAGTCGTTTCATTATTAGACCAATTATATTGTGCATAAGTAGCTGGTGTAGATAATAGGAGTGATTCATTTTCACAAAGCATTTCTTGCTGTGATTCTATCACCACCGTTAATTCAGTCCCTTCCAGAATGATGACACTCTCTGTGAAATTACATCCTTGCACGTCTTCTATATATACTTGGTAAGTATCAGGTGCTAAATTCAAAAATTCGTTACTAGTTTGGGTGGACATACCATTGACATTGTAGGTATAAGGGGCAATTCCACTCGTAGGATTAACTGTAATAACGCCATTGTCTAAGCCTTTACAAGTTTCATTTTGAGGGAAGATCGTAGCGGCCACTTCTTCAAATACATGGCTTCCTAAATGAGAAAAATCATCTACTGGGTAGGCGATCCATTCTGTATACAAGGTAGGAAAATCACAGCCATCTGGATCGATTGTTACTCCTTTATTAATACAACTTTTCCTAACTAAAGTCTGATCCATGGTGCCAATTGTTCCATCGGTCCATTCATTATCTACTACACATCCGATATTACCAAAAATATCGAGTGGCAGATCATTTTTTTCTAAGACTAAGATATCGTTTCCATTGGGACCTGCTGCAAAAATTGCATCTCTTGGAATATCCATCACCATATTACTACATAGAACGAATGTGCCTTTGGAAGGAATCGTTCCTTCTAAATTTCTCAAAGTTCGATCATCGCTAGCACCATTAAAATAGATCTTAATTTTATAGACACCATCCAGTATAATAGCCTGATCTGTAGGATTAAATAACTCAATACATTTGTTATTGGAAGAACCTTCTGCATATTCTGAAAAGAAAAGGTCATTTTGCGCGGATAATACTGTCACGAGCATAGCGCATAGGCAGGAAAGATGTACCTTCCACAAGAGGGAACGACTAAGCATAGCGTTTAGATTTGAACAGATTGATTACTGTTTAATTTAATCAATCCAAGTTTAGTGTTTGTTTTATTAAATCGGTGTGATGGTGAGATTAAAACCGATAGGAGCGTTGTGAATAATCAAATTTACGAAATCATCCTAAGATAACCAATTGTTTATATAAGTAATTGTTTATCTTTCAGTTGGATTAAAGCTATTCGATGCTACTATTTTTTACTAAAATAGTACGCTTAACGACGAAGCTTTAAAGTCTTACTATCCGATTTTATATATCTTTACAATACAATAACAGAGGAAGCGTTTTTTAGTAAGTAACGATCAAAAAATAAGGTATCGATTTTGACGAGGAAGTTTTGAGTCAATACAAGGCAAAAAACGTAAGCATACCCGTAGGTACGGTGAGGCTTTTTAACGCAGTATTGGCTCAAAAAATTCCGTCATAAATCGTTAAGTTATTCTTTGATCGTTACTAAACAAGTTTTATTCGATGAAAAATAAATTGCTCCATTTTTTTATATTAATACTTAGCTGCACTGCCGCCTGTACTTATATTCAGCCGATTAAAGATGGCTTAACTGCTTTTGAACGAAAGCAATACGTCAAGGCCATACCAATGCTAAAGAATGAATATAAGAAAGCCAAAACAAAATTAGATAAAGGACAACTAGCCTTCTTAACAGGAGAGTCGTACAAATTGACTAACCAATCCGATAAATCTATTGAGTGGTATCGTACCGCATATGATGATGGATATGGCGTAGATGCCCTAGAAGAATATGCACACGCGCTAAAAAGAACGCAGCAATATCAGGAGGCCATTCTTGCATTTAAAGAATTAGGCTTAGAAATTGGTAGTCCTTATGAATATCGAAAAGATATCCAAGGATGTGAGATAGCACTAAAGTGGTTAGAAGAAGGGGCTTATGAAGAATATACCATCGAGCAACCGAAATTCAATAGTCGTGCCTTGGATTATTCGCCAAGTATTTATCTAGGTAATGCCTTACTATTTGTTTCCGATAGAGAAGAAAGTACAGGAGAAGAAGCCTATAATTGGACAGGACGAGATTTTATGGATTTATTTTTAGTAGATTTAAATACCGGAGAAATTAGTCCTTTTGATGCCACCATCAATTCGCCTGACAATGAAGGTCCTGCCACTTTCAGCAGAGATTTTAAAGAAATGATTTTTACTCGATGTTTTGGAGATGAAAATAATGTGGCTTACTGTAAACTAATGAGTAGTACCAGAGAAGGGGATAACTGGTCGCCCCCAATGGTCTTACCTTTTACAGAATCTGAAATTAATTACATGCACCCTAGTCTATCTGAAGATGGCAATACGCTTTACTTCGCTGCGGAGCATCCAGACGGTTGGGGAAAGTATGATATATATGCCGTCAATAGGATACAAGGAGAATGGGATGAACCTCGTTTATTAGGACGTAATGTCAATACAATTGGCAATGAACGGTTTCCGTATATTGACAAGGATACGCTTTATTTTTCCTCTGATTTCCATAATGGCATGGGTGGCTTAGATATATTTAGAACCTATAAATATAAAAATGACGATTGGGCACCCGTTTTCAATTTGAAAGCGCCAATCAATTCTGGCGCAGATGACTTTGGATATGTCGTAGATTATAGAGCACCTATTGTAAATCCAAAGGTGATCCACAAAGGATACTTCACTTCTACGAGAGATGATAGCAAAGGAAATGACGATATCTATTCTTTTACTAGAATGGTGCCACCACCTCCTCCGCCGCCACCGCCAAAAGATACGACTAAAGAAGAAATCGTAGAACATACCTTGATATTAAAAGGCTATGTCTTAGAGAAAATTTATCAAACGCCTGACAATCCTAATAGTAAAGTATTGGGTAGAAAACCTTTAGCTGGTGCTGCTGTCAAAATTCGTTTGGAGGATGTAGAAGAGGATATAAGGGTTGGGGAAGATGGCTTGTTTGAAATTATTTTAGAGGAGGATGCGGTCTACAAATTTGTTGCCTCCCAAGAAGGGTACCTCAATAATGATGCAAAATTTTCTACTAAAAACATAGCAAAAGATCCAAAGAATCCTACGCAAGAATTCTTGGTAGAAATTGAATTGGATAAAATATTTAAGAATAGAGAGATCGTTCTAAATAACATTTACTACGACTACAATGAGTCGTATATCAGAAATGATGCTAAACCGACCCTCAATGAATTAGCAGATATTCTATTACAAAATCCTGCTATCAAAATTGAATTAGCTTCTCATACAGATTGTAGGGGTAAGGAAAAATACAATCAAGAATTATCTCAACGACGAGCGCAATCCGCCGTAAGCTATTTAGTTTCCACAGGAGTAGCCGCAGAACGAATGACCGCTCGTGGTTACGGAAAAAATGCCCTATTAATTGAATGTGATTGTAATGACGGTTGTACAGAAGAAGAGCATCAGGCGAATAGAAGAACTACTTTTAAAATTTTAGAATAAAAAAACATTGTTCTTTTTGCATTCTGCGTATGCTTATGCCTAGAGGCATAAAGAGTATAGGAGAATAAAAGAACCAAAAACCTAGACAAAAAGGCCACCCATCCCTTTGGGTTCGAGAATATATTCTCTCATCTCCGGTATTTTTGTCGGGCCTCCCGCCGAGATGTTGACCTAACTGCATTATCAACATCTCATCAGGAGGCTATAAAATAAAATTATGGAACACCTAAAATACCCAATCGGTCAATTCAAAAAACCTGAAATTATTACACCTGTAATGATCCAGGATTGGATAAGAGAAATCGAGACCGTACCTACTCAGATGAATGACTTGGTAGCTGCACTTTCTGATGAGCAACTAGCACTTACGTATCGCCCTGATGGCTGGTCTATCAGACAAGTAGTCCATCACGTATTCGATAGCCACACCAATGCTTATATCCGTTTTAAATGGGCTTTGACGGAAGACAATCCAACTATTAAGGCGTATGATGAAGTTAAGTGGGCTCAATTAGCAGATACCGATTTGACTCCTGTTACCGTGTCCTTACATCTATTAGCAGGCTTACATTATCGATGGTCTGTGCTAATGAATGCACTATCTCCAGAAGAATTAAATCGCACCTTTTTTCATCCAGGCAATCAAGCGACCTATGATTTAAAAACTATGGTTGGCATGTATAACTGGCATGGAAAACATCATTTGGAGCATATTAAAATTGCTTTGAAAGGGCAATAATGAACAACACCATCAAGAAGAAAAAAGTCATAGCAGTTAATACGAGATTCTTGCTAGACGGACGCTTAGAAGGAATTGGTTGGTTCACCTATGAGACCTTAAAACGTCTAGTAGCATGGCATCCTGAAATTGATTTTATCTTTTTTTTTGATCGCCCTTTTCATCAGAAGTTTGTATTTGCAGATAATGTAACTCCTGTTGTCCTTTTTCCACCTGCCCGACATCCTGTTTTATTTTATTGTTGGTTTGAGTTTGCGGTCAATAGGGCTTTAAAAAAATACCAAGCAGACATTTTTATTAGCACCGATGGATTCTTGTCTTTAAAAACTACGGTTCCTACCTTATTAGTAATCCACGATCTAGCACATGTTCATTTCCCAGAACAAGTAAAATATATAGAGCAGCGATACTATAATTATTTCATGCAGAAGTTCGCTCAAAAAGCAGCTCGCATCGCTACCGTTTCTGAATACTCTAAACTAGATATACATCAACAATACCAAGTACCATTAGATGAGATAGATGTTGTCTACAATGGTGCTAGAGAAACGTTCCAAGTAATCCCTTCCGATGCACAGCAAGCCATCAAAGATCAGTATGCCAATGGACAAGATTATTTCTTTTATATAGGTGCCGTTCATCCTCGCAAAAATGTGCATCGACTCATTCAAGCATTTGACCAATTCAAGCAAGCAACAAATGCTCCTTTAAAATTATTGATTGCTGGTCGTTTTGCCTGGCAAACAGGTCAAGTAAAAGACGCCTACGATCAAGCCAATCATCAAGAAGACATTCTTTTTCTTGGGTATGTAAAAGACGAAGAAGCCCCCTTACTAATGGGAAGTGCTTATGCCTTAACTTATATTTCTTTATTCGAAGGCTTTGGTATTCCATTATTGGAAGCGATGAATTGTAAGCTACCTATTATTACTTCCAACCTATCTTCTATGCCTGAAATCATAGGAAAAGCAGGTCTTACCGTATCCCCTACTTCCATATCAGAAATTGTCTTAGCGATGACCCAGCTATATAAAAATAAAGATTTACGAAAAAAATTGTCCTTAAAGGCCGAACAACAACGTCAAAAGTTTAGTTGGGATTTAACAACTCAGCGATTAGAAAAAAGTCTACGCTTTTTAGGTCTTTAAAATAGAGATTACCTTATAGACTTGTTCCCAAATAATTAACACCTATATGAAAATATCTTTTTCCGCTATTTTCCTTCAAAAAATAAGTCCGTAGCTGGGCTATGCACTGATTTTTTGAAGAAAACTAGCAAAAAAATCTATACTTCATATAAGTATTCTTTATTTAGGAACAAGTCTTATTTTTGCGAAAAAAAATTATGTTTAAAACAAATGACTATTTCGAAGGCAAAGTAAAATCTGTTGCCTATGAGAACGCAAGTGGAAAATACACGATTGGCGTAATGGATGATGGTGCTTATGAATTTGGTACTTCTTCAAACGAAGAAATGACTGTTGTAAATGGCACTTTAGAAGCGCTACTTCCTGGAGCAACTGAATGGACTACTTATCCTGCAGGCTCCACTTTTCATGTAGCGGCTAACGTAAAATTTAAAGTAAAAGCAAAAGGGGTAACTTCTTATCTATGTAGATATTATTAATCGAGGTGACAGAGAGCAGGAGTAATAACATGGCTTTTCGCCATGGATATTTTTTGAACACAGAGGCACGGAGACACAGAGATGAATACATTACACTTTTCTTCTCTGTGGCTCCGTGGCTCCGTGGCTCTGTGTTCTACTACTTTCGTACGGCTCCCAAACTCACCTATTCAACTATGCTATGCTCACATTTGACCAAGCTTCTTTCGAAGAAACCAGTACCAAAGAATGGATCGTCACCAATGGTATAGGTGGCTATGCTTCTAGTACTATTATTGGTGCTAATACTAGGCGCTATCATGGTTTACTAGTCGCTTCTCTCAATCCTCCTACACAGCGGCAAGTCTTGGTTTCCAAAATAGAGGAATCTATTTCCTTTAAACGAAATACCAATATTGAATTTTCTACCAACCAGTATCCGGGCGTGGTTCATCCTAAGGGGTATCAATATATAAAAAGTTTTGAGCGTTCTCCACTGCCTACTACCATCTTTCAAATTGGGGGACAATTAGTCAGTAAAACTGTTTTTATGGTAGCAAATTCCAATACGACTGTTGTAGAATATGAAAACATTGGAAACGCTACCTATCAATTAAGTTTACTACCTTTTTTTGTTAATAAGGATTATCATGGTTTGTTTTTTGAAGACAGTCGATATGACTATTATTATGAACAACATAACAATGTTCTAAAGATTCACTCTCATTTTGGCTCTCAGGCTTTATTTGTCAAATATTACAAAGGAGATTTTCAAGAAAACAGAGCATGGTTTAAAAATTTCCAATACGCTAGAGAAGCCTATCGAGGACTAGAACATCAAGAGGATGCTTATGCCATTGGAAATATACAAACAGTATTAGAGCCCGGTGAAAAAACATATTTAGTCTTTTCTTTAGAAGAAGAGATGTTGAATAATAATCCAAAGCGATTAAAAGAAGAAGCCATAGCCCATGTAGAGAGTTTGTCTCCTAAAACTAAAAATACGTTTTTCAATGACTTGTCTATTGCTGGAGATCAAGTCGTTGTCAAAAGAGCATCCACGGATAGTTACACCATTTTGGCAGGTTATCATTGGTTTACAGATTGGGGTAGAGATACGATGATTGCGATGCGTGGTTTGTGTATAGCCACTGGTAAAAAAATAGAAAGTGAATCTATATTAACTACCTTCTTTAGTTATTTAGATAAAGGAATGCTACCCAATCGATTTCCAGATAATAAAGGCGATGATGTAGAATACAATACGGTGGACGCCACTTTATGGCTATTCGTTGCACTTTATGAATATTATCAAAAATTCGAAGATCTAGCTTTTATAAAAACACATTTTGATCAGCTAACAGATATTATTGAGTGGCATTTAAAAGGGACAAGATATAACATTCAACTTACCAGCGAAGGTTTTTTATATGCTGGAGAAGAAGGCGTCCAGCTCACTTGGATGGATGCTAAAGTGAATGATTTTGTGGTAACGCCTCGTATTGGTTGTCCAGTAGAAATTCAAGCCTTATGGTATAATGCCTTAATGGTCTATCAGTCTTTTGGAAAATCACTACAGGCAGAAAATACGATTCTTCAAACAGCACAACAAGTAGCCATCAAACTAAAGAAACATTTTCCTACTCATTTTTATAATGAAGCAGGTTATTTGAACGATGTTGTTATCCCGGGTAAATTAGTAGATACAGATTTAAGGCCCAACCAAATATATGCTGTCAGTTTGCCTTATTCTATGCTCTCTAAAGTACAAGAAAAAATCATTATAGGCGCTGTCGAAAAACATTTATTCTCTCCTTATGGTTTAAGAACCTTACCTGTCGACCATCCAGAATTTACGCCAATTTATGAAGGCGATCAATGGTCTAGAGACACTGCCTACCATCAAGGAACGATTTGGCCATTTCTATTAGGAGACTATTATATGGCTTACTTAAAAGTTCATAAAGGCTCTGCTAAGGCAAAAAAAACAGTCCGTCAACATATAAAAACATTAGAAAAGCATTTTTACCAAGACGATTGCATTCATGGTATTTCTGAAATTTTTGATGGTTTACATCCTAAAGAAGGTAGGGGGACTATTCAACAAGCTTGGTCTATTAGTGGCTTATTGAAGGTTATGATTGATGGGGGATTGTTGTAAAAAGTGTCGGACACCTTCGAAGGTGTCCGACACTTTTAAGGAACATCCATTTCTATAATTAGCAATCCAATAATTCTTCTTATAAGTAGAAAAATAAAAATCGGTATCAATATATATTGGTATCGATTTTTATTTTTTTTGTCAATTTAGTTGCATTATACAACATTTTATCATTACATTTGTTGCATGAAGCAACTAAATAATATTTCAACAATTGAATCTTTCAGAGTTGACTTAAGACTCTTTGAGCGTGCGATAGATCGGATTAATAAATCTGCTTGTTCCATAGGTATTAACGTTCCTCAATGCCATACCATCATGGAAATAGGCTTAGCAGATACTCTATCTGTCAACAGTCTTTCAGAAAAAATGGATTTAGATAAAAGCACTGTAAGCAGACAAGTGGAAAAATTAGTTAAGAGTGAAGTAGTCGTGAGAATAACGAGTTCAGAAGATCGAAGGAAAGTAAATATTTCTTTATCACCAAAAGGGAAAGAAATTTATCAAATAATAAACTCGGCTATGAACGAACAATTTGAAAAAGCTTTCCAAAAAGTTAGTCCTAAAGAATTGAGCATATTTTTTAAAGTTTTTAGCTTACTTGCTAAGAGCTTGTAAACTATACGTAGTCTCAACAGGATACCTGAGCTACATTTTTAAACCACTTTAAAACTTAAATAATGAGTAGTAAAAATTATTTTGAAACAGTTGCCCAAGATTGGGATAGTATGCGTAGTGAATTCTTTCCAGTTGCGGTACGAGAAAAAGCAATCGCACAAATGGAGCTAAAACCAGATTTACAAGTTGCAGATATTGGTGCAGGTTCTGGTTTTATTACAGAAGGTTTAGCTAATTTGGCGATTCAAATTACTGCGATAGATGAATCAGAAAGTATGCTACAAGTAATGGCGGAAAAATTTAAAACCCAATCCAATATAAAATATGTAGTATCAGAATCCGAAAATATTCAAATTGCCACGAACCAATTGGACTATGCATTAGCCAACATGTATTTGCACCATGTAGAGCGCCCAGCAGTAGCTATCTCAGAAATTTACAGAACCTTGAAGCCTGGTGGCAAATTGATTATTACAGATTTGGATAAGCATAATTTTGATTTTTTAGTAACGGAACAAAATGATCGTTGGATGGGCTTTGAAAGAGCAGATATTATCCAATGGTTTGAAGCCGCTGGATTTAAAGAGGTTATGATCGATTGTGTTAATGCTAATTGTTGTGCAGATTCTTGTGATACAGATGCCAAGGCTTCGGTTAATATTTTTATTGCTACTGGAGTGAAGTAATTGAAAAGGTAGCTTAGAAAAGTTCAAGATCAAGTGTCAAGTTCAAGCCTGCCTGCGTTCCTTGGAAGGCAGGTATCAAGCTCACAAGGCTTTGACGTCCATATTTATAAAGTTGGTGCCAATTAGGCAAAAAGAAAAAAATGGAAGATAAATACAGCATTTCTACAGAACCACAATTGTTAGATATTGAAATGATTCATGATTTTTTATCAACAAAAGCATATTGGAGTCTAAAAATTCCTAAGGAAACAGTAATTAGGT
>CALJIY010000022.1 GCA_937973945.1 uncultured Saprospiraceae bacterium
CGATTAGTGACGTTTTGAATATTTAGACTCAATCCATGAACCAATCGTTTTTTGAACCAACTATAATTGATTCCCACATCTGCTCGCCAATACGTTGGCAAATGTTCGGTATACGGAATAGCACTATAGATACTCTCTTGCGCTGCTCTACTCGCGACCGCATCAATCGGTGTATAGCGTAATGCGCCGTTTAATAATAGCTTTGCGTTTAACCCAAGTGTACGATTGGCTTTTTTGCCGAAGTGATATTCTTTTCCACCGATCAAAACCAGATTGTAATTACTACTATATCTTGTTTGGTACCATTCCTTGGTATTCGTTTGGTATTCTGATTTAAAAAGAGAAGTATTGATAACAAAATAGCTATCATTGCTAAAGCCTTTTTCTAGACTCACATCTACTCCATAATTGCGACCTTTACCATCTCCCGATAAACTTGGGATATCAAAAAAGACATCAAAATAATAGCGATTCATTAATGCAACGGTGCTATTAGGTGCGGTGCTAATTGGTAAATTACTAATATTTTGGTAATAGGATTCTACTTTAAAATTCAGTTTTTTAGCTAAAGCCAAATTATAAGATAAAATATAATGCATCGCCTGCTGTAAAGGCAAATTTCTGTTTGGTAATACGAAGGCATCTGGTTGGCTGAATCGCTGTACGAAATAAGTAGATAAAGATTCAATTTTGCTATGCTTACCAATTCCTATCGCTATAGATTGACGATCTGTTACTTGCCAATTTAGACCTAATCGAGGTTCGATATTGGTATTATCATTTAAACCAAAATGTAACAAATGCAAACCAGTGTTCAACGTCAAATTCGGAGTAACATTATATTTCCATTGCAAGTAGGCCTGCAAACTATAGGAAGTACCTTCACTATCTAAGGAGACCTCCCATTCATCAGAATAGTCTCTAAAAAAAGAGCCATCAGGATTTTCTACCCATTCAAAAATTCGGTCTTCCAATTTCAAATCGTAACCTAAGTGACTATATACACCGCCTACTCTCAGTACATGTTTACTATTGAATTTATGATTAAGTAATAGGGAAACACGAGTAGAAGTATTGTCAAAGAATTCCTTATAATCTACTTCTATCTCATCTTCTGATAGGATGCCTAGGCGACCTTCATCATAAAATCTTCCTGCATAATTAGTCGCTACTACTGTTTTCAAATAGGTCTTATTGGATACATTTAATAAATGCGCCAATCCAATTATTCCTGTTTTTCCTTTAAATATATCTCTTCTAGGATTTCCTCCGGAGGTATAATCATCTTCGGAAATAAAACTACCTCCCAAGCCAAACAAACTAAAAGTACCTGCCCCTTCAGTTGGCAATCGCAATTTGAAAGAAAGATCTTCAAAATTAGGCGCTCCACTACCTGGCTCCAAAATGCCTATACGTTCAATAATCCCTAAAGTAGAATAGCGATAGTTCACTAAAAAAGAACCATCATAGCCATTTTTGATGGGCCCTTCTACAGCTGCGTTCAATCCTAATAGGCCCAATTGTGCAGCAGCTTCTATTGTTTTATTATTTCCATTCCGTAGTTTTATGTCAAAGACTCCAGACAAAGCATTTCCAAACTCCGCAGGAAAAGCACCTGCAAAAAAGTCTGATGTTCCCATGGCATTGGTACTTAGCATCGATATACCTCCCCCTGCAGTACCTGCCTCAGAAAAATGGTTGGGATTGGAAACTTCTATGCCTTCAATCCGCCAAAGAATTCCAGCAGGAGAATTTCCTCTGACCACAATCTCATTAGATTCATCATCTCCAGCGCTCGTCACACCAGTAAAGCCTAATGCCATTCGAGCTGGATCATAAAAATTGGCAGGTTGACGATTTAACTCTTCAATAGTCATGGAACGCGCACTAATCATACTCATCTCATTTAGGGCTTTATGATTATTACTACTTGCATTAACGACCACCTCATTCAGTTGGGCCACCGATTCTTTTAATTTAATAGATAGGATTAATTCTTTAGATGGACTAACCACCAATTCTTCTAAGAGTAAGGATTCATAGCCTAAATATTGCACACTAAAAGATTGGCGCCCAATAGGTATATTTTCTAATTGAAATTGCCCATCGACATCGGTATTCGTTCCAATTGGATTAGCACCAATTAATTGTATCGTTGCCCCAATCAATGGAACTTGGGCATCTTGATCAACTATAGTTCCTCTGACTGTTTGGGTTTGACTCAAAAGCTGACTGTTTACTGCAATAAATATTATTAAACTAATTAAGGTCTGTCTCATACGTTATTTTTAGTCGGGTGATTTCTTAGGTATCTTTGATAGGAAGAGTACTATGTAGCGGTTAAGCCCCTATCTAAGTAACTTTCTTTTTCCAAAAATAGAGCGGATACTTGAATTAATAGGAATTAATCAGACGAACTAAGAGAAAATCTAGTTGAAGAGGTGGTTTATTCCGTTAAAGAAAAGGAATGATTTAAATAGAAAGAGATAATGTGGATATTAGGTAGGTAAGTAGGTTGCGGAAGTGCACTATTTAAACAATTCTTCTATGGTAACTTTTTATCAATACTATTTCCATTGGGATCCAATAAAACAAAATGCAGGGCAAGTGGTGCTATTTAAAGAAAGTAAAATGGAGGCTCATTCCGCCTCCAATCTTCGAATATTTAAAAGATTAACCACACAACTTGTATGATCGCCAACGGTCAATACAAATTCCTGTCTCACCTTGCTCCCATCAGCATAGGTTGCAGGCGTCCAATCTGGCATATCACAGATGGTTTTTAATAATAACTGATCTACTTGCTCATCTTTTGAGGTTTCTTTTATTTCGGCATCAATTATTTGTCCTTTTTCATTAACAACAAATTTTACGGCTGCTAAATTGTATTGTTGAATAGCAGTATTCGGAATTTTATCAAGACCTTTTGTCGCTAAATATTGATCTAATTGTTGCGGCCCACCAGAATAGCTTGCCTCTATTTCAGGGTCAATAGTAAAGGAAAAATTCATCTCCTTCAAATCATTTTTGACTAAGTTGTTCTCAGGCATATACTTGACCTTCACCGCAATATCCGTCCCCAAATCAGCTTGCTCTATCAATGCTATTTGCTCAGGTAATAAGATATTATCCTCACCAGACGCTGTTTTTAATTCTCCTTCAATCTTAGCCGAAATTTCAACGGAATGATAAGACCTAATCCATGAAGATTTATAATAGCGATTGAGATCAATTAAAGTACGTGCTTCTTTTAATTGTGCTCTTGGAATGGAAAGCGGAGGTAAAACTTTACTTACCTTATATTCGAAATTGTAATCTGAGTTTTCTTGTGCAATAACAAAATCTGTGCATGCAAAAGATAGGAAACAGATTAAGATTAATTTATATAGACTATTTTTCATAGGAGAAATATATTATTATTTCGATTTTAATCCAAATATATTGGTAGCTATAACAAGTAGATAACAATTTCAAAAAGTAAAACAACAATATTGAATGCTACTTCGCAAAAAGGTATATTCCTTTTCATACGGGATTCTTACAAAGTTAGCCAATAATTCGCCTTTAAAACTACACTTCTATTTTTTGGACCAAACATCCCATCCACTAAGTAATTATCCGTATAAACCAAAAACAAATCAGACATAGGGGCAAAGCGCCATTGAAATCTGGCATTCACATTAAAATTATCTGCCTGTGTATTATATTGTAAAAAAGTAGTGAAGAATAAATTAGTCGCAAAATTAATTTCAATACTACCTGTAGCAAGGGTCAAATCTAAATCTCCATATGGTTCTGGCAATCGAATATTGTTTTGCTCAATGCCTACTGAAAAATTACCCCAAGGCTGCACCCGATAAGAGACACTCCCACGATTGGTTAGTTTTGTTCCTCCATAAAATTGTCCATATACGATAAACCATTCTGTATTCAATCGTTTGCGCAAATCTGTATTAAACTGAATATTAAATTCTTTCATGGTGTAGGACTTCGCAGGCAAGGGGACTTCTGTTAAGGCAAAGGGAAACAATAAATCGACATAATGATTATTCAAGCGAAACCTAAGTTGACTTGTATTTTTAAAGAAGAAAAAATGTCTAAATCTAGTATACCATTCTGTTAAACCATCATTAGGATTGAAGTACACAAAATTTTCAATACCTGACCAATGGAAATTAATATTTTTACTTTCTTTCGGATAGATATAATAATTGAGCATATTGCCTATTTGGGTAAACCCAATCCGCACGACCTCATTTGTTTCCGGATTAAAATTAAACAAGCGTCCTGTAAATCCCATATCGGAGAAATAGTTTTCACTCATTCTTTGCACCGTTAGAAAGGTTCTAAAGTTTTGTCCATCATAATCGAAACGACCATATAAATGCCCATTTTTATTATTGAAGCCTTCCTTTACAGATTCAATATACCCTGTTTGAGCCCGCCATTTTCCATCGGGAGTACTATAATTAAATTCTCCACCAACATTCCTTCCATAATCTCCAGTTACACTTTCTCCATCCGAAAAAGCTTGTCTATTCAAAAATATTCCTTTAATAGAGGAACGCTTCCAAAGTCGATGTTGAAAAGTTAGTGCGCTGTAATTTTGCCCTGCTCGCTGATCATTGCCATCCGTATGCATATTGAGCAAGCCTATCCGTAATTTAGAATTGAGATTCCCGCTCAATCGAACGCCGTACTTTATCGGCACTGTATTGCCTCCCGCATCTAATCCTATCCTCCGAGAGTAAAAAGGACGATCGGCAAACTGTCCAAAATCACTAAACACATCTGCATTTTCGATAAAAAATTGGCGACGTTCTGGAAAGAAAATATTGAAACGCGTAAGGTTCGTCACTTGCCGATCTACCTCAACCTGGGAAAAATCTGGATTAAAGGTTAAGTCTAAATTTAGTGTAGAATTCAAAGCAATTTTCGCATCTCCACCTATTCCAAAATCAGTAGACTTAGCAGTCGGTTCTACCGTGAAATTATTATCTTGTGAAACCCTTGCATAAGGAATCAAAGAAACATTCTTGCCTGCCTTAATAGGTGCAGCATCCCAAGTCAAACTACCCAAGTACCCTAAATCAAAAATATCAAACTGACGAGGAATGGGCGACCAAGTATGCGTTTCATTACTGCCTGGTTCTAGCCGAATAAAGTTAATCCCCCACTCTTCTATCCCTGTTTTATAGCGAAGTGTTTTAAAAGGAATTGCCATTTCAATTGTCCATCGATCACTGTAATTTTCTACCCCCACAATCCATTTATTATCCCAACTATCATCTATCCCATCTGCTAAAGCTGCTTCTGTTTGAGCTCCTAAAGCATTGACTGCAAAGAAACTCCCATTTGTTTGTTCTTTTACAGGGTCTATCAAAACGGCAAAGGCATCGCTCTCTCCAAAGTTGTCTCGTTTTAGGGTTTGTATGATATATTTTTGGTCATCCCAACAAGTAGCGGCTATATATACAAATTTATCATCATAGGTCATTTGGACCTCTGTTTGTTGTTTGGCTTGCTCCCCATCTATTGGTGCTTGTAGCCAGAAGTTCGTGGCTTTAGCAGCTGCTTTCCACACGGGTTCATTTAATTGCCCATCTATGGTTATTGGACTGTTTGTTCGCTGGATGCTTAGTTGGGGGAATTGGATGATTACTTCTTGGGCTGTGGCGGGGATGGCTAGTAGTATGCTGCATATTACTCGCAGGATTAGGATTTGTAGGATTTTTTGATTCATAGGATGCTTTGCTTGATGTTGACTGTGTGACTTATGCTTACTCACTTTGCTCTGGATTAGGATTTGTAGGATTTAATGATTTGTAGGATGCTGTGCTTGATGTTGACTATGAGATCCTAGCATCCTTGAATCCTGTGAATCCTAATCCTGCTTGGTGTTGGATATGTAATTTCTTGCTTACCCACATGCTCTGGATTAGGATTGTAGGATTTTTTGATTTGTAGGATGCTGTGCTTGATGTTGACTATGTGAGCCTAGCATCCTTGAATCCTAATCCTTATTGGTGTTGACATTGTAATTACTTGCTTACCCACATGCTCTGGATTAGGATTTGTTGGATTTTTTGATTTGTAGGATGCTGTGCTTGATGTTCACTCTGTGATCCTAGCATCCTTAAATCCTATGAATCCTAATCCTGCTTGGTGTTGGATATGTAATTTCTTGCTTACCCACTTGCTCTGGATTAGGATTTGTAAGATTTATTGATTATTAGGATGCTGTGCTTGATGTTGACTATGTGATCCTAGCATCCATGAATCCTATGAATCCTAATCCTTCTTGATGTTGGATATGTAATTTTTTTGCTTACCCACATGTCTGGATTAGGATTTGTAGGATTTTTTGATTTGTAGGATGCTGTACTTGATGTTGACTATATGATCCTATCATCCTTGAATCCTACAAATCCTAATCCCTCTTATTTTCCGGATGATTCAAATTATAGACTCTTTTAAAAGTCATACTCTTTGAGCCAAAGTTAATCAATAATCCAATAGGTAAGTTGTA
>CALJIY010000023.1 GCA_937973945.1 uncultured Saprospiraceae bacterium
GCTATAAACCGATATAGTCTAAGGTATTCATTCTCTTCCATCAATCGAAGAGAGGTATTGGATTCATGAAGTGTCGGTACACAAGCAAACCCTCCTTGATTATCAGTCAATTGGAATGAGTAAGATTTACCAACGATTAAATCAGACAATACAATAGATTGCTTAGTCTGTGTTTGATATAAATGAATTCGTCCTACATCTGTGGAAAGCGTATCTAAAGACTGGGCAAAGAGTGAGCCTGTGAAGCAGCAAGCCATCAAACAAATCACCAAAAAAGAAGGAAGGGTAGAGGGTCTTTTCATAGTCTATGAAATCGGTTGTAAAATAGTGTAAGTGGATGTTCTAACATCATGTTACATGATGCGATAAAACTAAAGAAAGCTATTATCAGGATGGGATTATAAGGCAGTTACCACTACGTAGTAGCTAAGAGAATTATAAATATTTCAATATTCTCTTTTCAAACGTGAAGATAGTTCGCAATTACTTACAAATTATTCTATTTTGCTAGAAAGGATTGTATAATTGTATACAAATTACCTATTTCTTTAATAGATTCACCTTTTTGCTAATATTAGATAGCTTTATATAATGAGTACTACCCTATTTAAGATGAAAAATGCCTCCTTTAAGCACAGAAATGAGGTGTTTTATGAAAACTTTAACTGGACGGTTAAAGAAGGAGAGAATTGGGTAATAACGGGCCCTTGTGGCGCAGGTAAAAGCTCCTTGGTGAATGCTTTATCTGGCAAATACTACCCTGTTCAGGGTAGTTTGACCTATCCATTTTTAGAAACTAGTGGAGAATCTATTTATTCTATCAAGAAGAAACTGATACGGGTCGTTTCGTTTCGAGATGATTCTAGGGTCTTTAGTCCCAATTTATATTTTTACCAACAACGCTTTAATGCCTTCGCAGCGGATGGCACGCTTACCGTTTGGGAATATCTCATGAATGCTGGATTTGATGAACGAATTAAAGAGCATATTGATCTAGTAAAAAAAATGGGGGTCTACCCTATGTTGGATTTAGAACGCATCAAGCTCTCTAGTGGTCAATCAAGAAGATTATTGATTACCAAAGCGATTCTTCAAGAACCAAAAATTTTAATTATTGATAATCCTTATTTGGGATTGGATGCGCCTAGCAGGAAAGAATTTAATGCATTATTAGATAATCTAGTCCAAGAAAGTGGTATTCAATTAATTCTGGCAGGGCATTATAAAGAACTACCTGAGTGTATCAGTCATGAGTTGTGCTTAGCCGATTTTAAAGTGCAATCTGCTGGTCCACTTTCTACAGAGACTCCCCATATAGCTAATGAGTCTGTTTCACAAACGCCCATAATTGACAAGATTAAAGCCCTATATACAGCTCCTCAAAATAGTAGTGCTCAAATATTCGCTTTAAAAAATGTAAAAGTAGCCTATGGAGAAAACCATATTTTAGATCATATCAATTGGACGGTGGCTAAAGGAGAAAAATGGGCCTTGCTAGGCAATAACGGTTCTGGTAAATCAACAATCCTTTCTTTGGTATTTGGCGATCACACTCAAGCTTATGCTAACGATATTCACCTATTCGGTACTAAAAGAGGAATGGGTCAGAGTATATGGGATATTAAGAAGAATACGGGGTTTACTTCTCCAGAATTACATTATTTTTTTTCCTATGAGTTGACTTGTTTACAAACAGTCATCTCTGGTCTTTTCGATCATGTTTATTTAAAACGTGCTCCTGATGAAAAAGAACAGCGATTGATCGATTTATTATTCGATTATTTTGAGCTGGGACATTTGAAGGAACGATCTTTTCAAAAAATATCTACAGGGGAACAGCGAACTATATTGTTTATGCGGGCATTGGTCAAAAATCCACCTTTATTATTATTAGATGAACCATTTCAAGGATTAGATGCGGCTACGATCAAGAAAGCAAAATATTTATTAACTGAGATTTTAACCAAGGAACATACTTTGATTTTTATTTCTCATTATGTATCTGAGATACCAGATACGGTTAGCTTGTATGCTTATTTGGAGAATGGTGTGCTTCGTGTTCGGTAAATCAGAAATCTTACATTTTACATCAGAAGTCATAAATCTATCTAGGATGCATCTTATACAGATTTCTGATGTATGAAATATGATGTAAAATTTTACCCATTATGGCAAAGGCCGAAACAAATAGATCTCTATTCGTTCCTCATTGGGATACTCCCCTACTCCAGTATATCGATTCCCAAATCCTGTAGCATTCAGGCGTTTTTTATCAATTCCTTTTTCTATCAAATAATCTGCTATTGCTTTGGCTCTTTTTTTAGAAAGCCGCTTGCTCGCAGTACCGTCTGTTTCTACATGTCCCATAATACCCAGATGCATATCTGGTTGTTCTTCCAAAAGCGCTGCCAGTTCATCCAGTTCTCTTGTGGAAATATCTTCTAAAATAGGCGTCTGATCTTTGAATTCAACCTGCGTCAAAGCCACCGTTTTATTATCTAATAAATCAAGTTCAATTTTCTTAAACGTACTAGTAAGCAAGGCAGACCCAGGTTTGAAATTAATCTTATCAAAACAAACTTTCTGTTGATTAAATTGCCCACCTGTAGAAGCAGTGACCCCCCAGAAAACTTCTCCATCTCCTTGGAATATATCTTGTACTATATCTTTTTCTATTCCAGCCATATATTGACCATCAAAGAAAACCTCTAAGCGTTTGTCCAAAGCATTCCATGAAATAATTACGGTATGTTCTTCACAATCTTCTATATTTCGTTTAAAGGAAATCGCTTTTGTTAAGCCATTTCGATGATTGACCACACCATTCTGTAATATAGCCAAATGATCTTGGTAGGGATCATTGTTCTCTTCATTTTGCCAAGTGTCGATTTCGATACCTATAGAAGGAGATACTGCTTCATAACCAATTCCGCCACCTTCTTTTCCCAATGCCATTTTAGGGCTAAAAACGAATACCATTCCATCTGCCCCTTCCCCATCTTTACAACCCAGAAAGACATCCATTTCTACTTTGAAATTTTTATTTAGATCTATTTTATTTGGATAATAAATAGAGCCACCCGCCCACGGTCGATCCTCTGTTAATTGAAAACAATTATCAGATAATTTGGAGGCATTAGCAGATATTTTTATTATTTCTTTCATCAGCTCCCATCCATTAATTTGCGCACTACTAGATGAGATAGCTTGGAAAAAAATAAGGCTAATCAAAATTAAGCGTTGTGGTAATTTCATTAGGAAAATATTTACTTTTAAGAAAAAATCTAATAATGATTCAATTCACTACTGTTTCTACTCCAATTGAACTAGAAGGAATACTTTCCTTACAAGCTAAGAATTTACCTATCAATATTAGCTCAGAAGAAGCAAAAGAACAAGGATTTGTAACGGTAAAACATGATATGCCTTTGCTAAGTGCTATGAATCAACCTTACCCCCATATCATAGCAAAAAAAAACGATCAAGTAGTCGGATATGCCTTAGTCATGCTTCCAGCATTTGGAAATGCCGTTCCAGTATTAAGACCAATGTTTGAGAAAATAGATACACTTCACTTTAAGAATAAACCCTTAATAGCTACTAATTATTTTGTAATGGGGCAAGTATGTGTAGATAAGACGTGCCGCCGTCAGGGCGTGTTTTCTGGATTGTATCAGCAAATGAAAGAAGAAATGTCTAGCCAATTCGATTGTATTATAACAGAGGTAGCCACCCGAAATATTCGATCTATGAATGCGCATCGACATGTTGGATTTGAAGTAGTAGATACCTATACTGTGGCAGCGGAAGAGTGGGCCATTGTGGTGTGGGATTGGACGAAGCCTGTTTTGTGAATTTCAACTTCAATCTCAACTTCAACTTCAAAACGTGGCACAACTATTTGTACCAGTCAAAGTCATAATTTGAGATTGAAGTTGAGGTTGAGATTGAGATTGAAGTTAAAGTTTTAAATTACTGAATAACAATTAATTTTTCAGAAATCGCAGCATCTCCGGAAACTAAAACAATATAGAAAATGCCAGCCCCAAAGACATTTGCATTTACTTCCATTTGATGTATCCCTTTATCTTTATATTGTTTAGTAATTAAACGATTCACTTCTTGTCCGTTCATATCATAGATGGATAAGGACACCTCAGAAGAAGCCTCTAAATGGTATTGAATATTAGTCGTATTTTTTGTTGGATTAGGGAAAACGGCTAAGCTAAGATCATTTGATATTCTTATATCTTCCGATTGATTAATATCTGTATCTACCTTAAAAGCAAGTTCCGTTTCAGCTCCATCTGTTAGTGGAGAACATGCAGTAATCCTCGCTAAAAAGGTACTACTACTTTGTGCATGAAAACCTGGATTTAGCGTAACGGAAGAGCCTGCCTCAAATGTTACAGTGCCCGTAATATTGACGGTACCAGCGGTAGTAATAGTAGCTGCCACACTTTCTGTACCAGAAGAGATACTAGTATTGATTACCTTATTTGTTGGGCAATCATTTCCTACTGTTGCATTACCTATACAGAAACTAGTTTCTGTACTAGCTCCAAAAGCGCCGCCAGAAAAAATAGTTGTACCTGCATTATCTTTTAGGGTAAAACTACCATTTCCATTACTACAGCATATTCCATCACCAAAGCTATCATCAAATGTAAATGTATATCCACTAGCATTTGCTAATGTTAAATTGTTGATACTCAGGCTAGAGCCATCCGCTTGAGCAGCATAAGTTCCACCTTGATGCAAAATTGTTCCACCTGCATTTTTTAGAGTCCAAGAAGATTCTTCTGGCCAATCGTCAAAAGTAATATCTAGTGTCAAAGGACTTTCATAACAAGGGCAAGCAGCACAAGAAGAACCTCCACAATCTATTCCTGTCTCGTCTCCATTCTGTACACCATCCAAGTTACACGGACAAATTGCACAAGAAGAACCTCCACAATCTACTCCTGTCTCATCTCCATTCTGTATACCATCCGAACAAGTTGGTGCCACACATGATAAGACGCAAGATGCATTATTATAATAAGATCGAATCAAATCACCAGGTTGCTCACCAAATCCATTACTAAACAAAACGCCACAGTTATTTAAAGTGTGACAGTAACTCATAATAGTTCCCTTATCTGTCGGACAATTTGGGGATGGTCTAGAACAGGAATTTCCATTATTCGATTCAGAAGGCACACAGCCATCTATTGCTGTATTATTATTATTCCAAACGCAGGCTTGCGTATGATTAGAACCTAAGTTATGCCCCATTTCATGCGTAAATACGCCAACTTCCCAGGAATAAGTGGGAAAAGAAGTAATAGAAGTACCCAATCCTGCACTAACAGCATAGGGTCCTGCATGATGTAATTTATTACCATCTCCAAAGTTGGCCATAAACGTGAAATAGGTATCACACAAAACATCCACCCAAGCAACTCCTCCACCTAGATTTCTAGTTGAAATCCAATGGGCTAAACGACCATTATAATTATCTTTTATATTTTCTCCAAATGCTTCCAAAATATCACCTGCATCATTCATCCCCGCATAGGGATCTGTACTTGTCCAAACTTTGACCTGAGACAAAGAAATATCAATCGATTCAGCAGCATATAAGGTAGCAGATTCATTGACTAGGCTAGCAACGTAGTTTCCAACTAAGACTTCAGACCCTATATCTTGGAACGTTCGGAAGTCACATTCTACATAGATAGGTATACAGTTTGTCATGCTACTTCTTGATCTACTATTATTAGTTGGAATTTTACGTAAGCCTTTACTTGGAATTTGATTATCATTTGTACCACAAGAAAATGGATTAGCTTCCACCATTCTTTGATCATTATATAGAATATGTTCTCCCAGTTCTTCCATTTCGCCTACGATATAGTTCCCGTCATCATCTCCGATCATTATTCGAACATTATCCTCAAACACACTGACAGACGCCAAAGAAGATACATCTCCTTTTACGATGCCTCTATAGAAAATACCTTGATTTTTTATCCCATCTATAGTTCTGCCATCATCTGTAATTAGAGTGAAGTCATCTGTAAATATATCCACTCTTACCAAATCTAATTCAATAGCTGCCACTTCATTTACTGGGATTTTTAAGTTAACAGCAGGCAATTTACTTTTCCAAAAATCTGTTAAAGCAGATTTTTTTAGTTCTAATAATACACCATCATTCACAAAGCGAGCAAATTTAGATTGATCTTGTACGCCAACATCAAATAGCTCTACCTCTGTGAAACCTGATCGACTATTACGAGCACTTTGTACTAAATCTGCTAATGGATTAGGTGCTGCACGTAAAGTAGAAGTATTGGAAAGCCCTTGTTGAGTTCTTTCTATTAAATCTTGGGAGAAAAGAGAGGTAGCTGTTAATAAACAAGCTATTAGAAGGGTGTGTAGTTTTGGTGCTATCAAAATCGGTTATTTATGTAAATTAATAAGGTTCGTTTCAACTAGTAGTACAAGAAATGAGCCATGCCAGCCATTTGTAAGAAATG
>CALJIY010000024.1 GCA_937973945.1 uncultured Saprospiraceae bacterium
TCCCTCGCTAATTTCTACAACTACTTCTGTTTCCGAAAGTATTTTTAATGCTACGGAACCATGATTACTAGCCGCACTAGTAATGTTATGTGGCGCAGCGAAAGTAAGGTAGTATCTATCGAATTTGCCTGCTGGGAATAAGCCATAAACACCTGTCCAAAATGGATCATTTTCATCAGGTAATACCGTGAATTCTATGCTAGAGGAAGTTAAATCAATACTGTACAATCCACTAATGTCGAATGGTAGACCAGAAGCAGAGCTAGGTTGCGCTAATGCAGTTGGAAATTCCACAGATGAATTAGAGAAGGTGCCCATTTCATCAAAGGCATCATCTGCTTGTCCAAATAAGCTGGCATAAGTTGCCTCCGCTTCTCCTGGATCTTGTAAGGTATTTCTTAGGACTATATTATTTCCTTCATTCAGTGGGGCTTTATTCAAGTTAATAGTAAAAGCCATACCTGGGTTAAAGTCGTAGCCTTCACTAAGTTCAACCACCACTACCGTCTCAGAATCCACTCTTAAGTTAACGGAACCATTCGTACTGCTACCACCAATAATACCATGTGGTTCTGCAAAGGTCAAATAGTATCTGTCAAATTTACCAGCAGGGAAAACACCAAACTGCTGAATCCAGAAAGGATCATTTTCATCAGGTAATAAGGTAAAATCTATTGTAGATGCGGTAATATCAATGTCATATAAGCCACTAATATTAAAAGGAAGTCCTGTAACAGAGCTTGGCTGCGCTAATGCTGTTGGGAACTCTGATGCTGTAGCGGAGAAAGTAGCAAACTCATCATAAGCATCATCCGCTGCCCCAAATAAACTAGCATATGTTGCTTCTGCTTCTCCTGGATCTTGTAAGGTATTTCTCATGGTGATATCTGCACCGTTTCCTGTACCAGCGCCTTCTCCACAGATCCAACTAAGTGTTTGATTCGAAGCAGATAAATTGTAGGCAGTTCTGCAGCTGTAATTTTCTTGATCTGAACATAAAGCTCTTCCAGACTGGGAATACAATTGTCCAAGACCATTTGCCCCTAATACATGTATGAAATGCTGTCCAGATCTAAGGTAAACAGTAATCGCTGGGTTCGCAGAACAGTCTTGAGCATTAGCTATTCCACTTAACCAATCGAATTGATCAAAAGGTGTAAAATTGACTGCCCCTTCACAATTATAAATTTCCTGTCCTGTAGTTGAAGAAGGAATGTAAAAATCCAAACAAGATGTACCATCTTTGTCCACACACCAACAAGTGCCGTCTTCAAAATACAATTTACCTCCTGGTGTACATTCGCCATTAGCTTCAATATACACAAAAGAATAGGTTCCAAAATCGTATGCAGTTGCCGTTTGATTTGAACAACAATTGTCACTAACTACACCATCTAACCAGGGGTAGGATGGAGCTTGTCCATAAGTTAGGCACAAGGTACCTATCATAAAAATCAAAGTAAATAATCCTTTTTTTAAATTCATGATTGATCAATAATTTTATGTAGTAATTAGAAAGGTTTTCTGGTTTTTGAATAAAATAAAAGGGGGAGAAATATAGTCAAATCAGTATTCTAAATTTTGATTGACTACTTGTATTAGTACATTAAAAAAGCATTCATCATGTCATTAATTTAGCATGAAATTAGATTTAAATAATACTAATGTAAAGGTATGATGCTGAGGAAAAATTATAGGATAAAAAAAAACCTATTTAGGATAAAAACTAGAAAATATTATTTGTTGTTGTTTTCTCTAAACTGCTTAGGAGAAAGTCCGGTCTTTTTTCTGAAGTATTTAAAGAAGTTAGTTGAGTGCTCAAATCCGGCACGGTAGGCAATTTCGGTGTAAGAATGTGAGGAACTAATTAAAATTTTTTTGATTTGAAGTATGACAATTTCATCAATAAATGATTTCGCGGATTTACTAACTACACTCTGTGTAATATTGCTTAGCGTTTTTGTGGAAACGTCTAATTTATTAGCGTAATAAGCTACACTTTTACTTTCAAAACAGTCTTTTTCTACGGCTTTTTGTAGCTTAATAAATTGAGAATAATTTTTTTTGTGTGCTAAATTCTCATTTCCTTTCGATTTTAGTCGTAACAGATTCAGTATTAAACCTTGGATCAGATTTCTTATTATTTCAATTGAATAATGCTCTTTGATTGACAATTTTTCTTTTTCTATTTGAAACATCCATTCTTTTATTCTAACCAAGTCGCTATTAATTACTTGCAACTTTGGTGACCCTAACATTTCGTTGAATAATTTAAATAAATTTAAGTTATTCATTTTGTCTGAAGAGCGAACGATGAAATCTTCTGTAAATATGATTAGTTTTCCTTTAGCACTAGTTTTATAGAATTTGTGAATAGTATTCTTCCGTAAAGTAAAAATACTTCCTTCATTATAAGTGTAGTCTTTATAATTAATACAGTGCGCTCCTTTTCCACTTGTGATAATTAGTATTGCGTAAAAAGAAAGTTTATGGTGATTAAATTGATTATGATCTGAAGGTTGTCTTTTAATAATAATATCCTCCAAGTTGACTAGATCAAAATAGAAATTGTTAGCTATCCCTTCATTAAAATCTATTTCTTTTACTTTCTTCATTTGGATACCAATCTTAAATAGAAGAACCAATGCAATTGAAAATTGCATTGGTTGCTATGAATATTAAAACTTTCAAGTCATTTTTCTAATCCATATGAAATATGGATTCTTATCCTATTTTGTTATTTAATTAATTATTTTTTGCCTTGATAAGCTTTAGAAACTTCAAGGCTATCTTCAAACCAATTCCACAAAATGATTTTACCATCCTTCACTTTAACCCTAAGAGCATAGGTGAATTCATCCGTTGTGTCACCTGTATTTGTCAATTTCCCAATCATTTGACCAAAAAACGCTGCTGTATCATCTGTGGTTATAGCATCTACTGGCTCCCATTTTATCGTTTCGAAGCCTTTCATAAACGCAGGGAAATAATTTTCTAAGATCGCTTGCTTGCCATTCCATGGCCCCATCCAAGGTATTTCCTTATCACCAGCATTTTGCCAAACCATATCTTCATGCATCAAGTTCATCATAGCTTCCATATCGCCTTTACCCATCGCCCCCATGTATTCATTGGCAATATCCATAGCAGATTTTTTCTTTTCTCCTTTTAATTGTCTCATCGCAGTCGACCAATCCTCCACATGGTGTGTACTGAGAATCTTTCCATCTTTTACTTTGTGTATATCAATGGTCATGATATCGATAGACTTTGTACCATCCGTAGGCATTCCCATGAAATCACCATTTGGTGTACCTGTTACTTTACTTCTTACGATATAGCTATCTCCATCATTCATAATCTCTTGAGGTGCCCATTTCAAATCAGGGATTAGCTTCCAAAAAAATTCTAATTGCCCCATCAATTGTTCTGCATTTTTTGAAGTTGATTCCATTGAACTGGATGACTTATATCCTGGAGCTAAAAGTGGAGTCAAAACTGCTGTAGGTCTAGTTAGACTGTTTACCGTCAATGCTTTGTTATAAAAAGCATTTATCGCTTCTTTGTTTTTCATAATTTCTGTTGAATTAGCTGTAGTTAGGTTTTTTGCGGTGTCACACCCTCCTAATACTACCATCAATGCTAAAAAAAATGTTTTCGTGAAAGAATTCATAGTTTAGTTATTTATTCAAATAGTTAACCATATATCTAGTGGTAGCAGACAGAAATCCTTGACACTAAAATGGACTCTTTTTCCAAAATATTGCGTTGTTTGTCAGTCAGGTAGCTATGGCTAGCTTCTTTCCTCACGCCTTGTCTTTTGAAAAAATAGCCTCATTTTAACTATCAATTACTTCTGTCTGCTACCACTAGAAAGACTGGTCATTGATAAAACAAAATCAAACTTTACAATTGATGAATGTTAATGATTAAAAATAAGATCAAAGGTAGGTGACTATCTGAAATTCATAAGATAAAAAAAGAACTTTTTAGGGTAAAAAAGAGAAAAAGAGGGAATTTTTCTTTATTAGAAAAACGTAGTTTTTCTTATATAAAATATAATCGGTCTAAAATAATTGTTTAAGCCCTTCATCCATAGATATTACATTTTTATATCCAAGTTCCTTTCTGGCTTTACTATCATTAATTGAAAATTCTGTTCCCATAAAATAAACAGTAGATTTTGTAATTGGAGGAATTCCTTTAAGATTAAAAGTGCTCCAAATAAACTCTGTAACAATAGCCATTAGTAGTGCAAAACTTCTATTTATTTGTTTATCACCAGTATCTAAACCATATCCTTTGGCTAAATCTTTCATGAAAAGTTTTAGTGATCTTGACTCTCCGTCTGTTATAAAATAAGTACCTTCTTTATCGCTTTCCAAGGACTTAATAATCGCTGAATTTAAATTTTTTATGTGGCAGGTAGCTAAAGTATGGTTAATATCACCTATTATCGGAAATCCTCTTTTCTCAATAAACGCTCTGAATTCTTCTATAAATTTCATCCGCGGTCCCCATACTAAAGGAGGGCGTAAAATGATTTTTTTTATCTTTCCTTGATCCTTGTTTATCACCTCCTCTGCAAGTGCTTTGGTCTTTGAGTAGTTGTCAGGCGGTTTATTTGTAGGTTGATAGTTTTCATCCACCTGAACTAATGGACTACCATCTGCTATTACTGTTGCAGAACTTATGTGTACAAATCTTTCGATTCCGATTTCATTAGCTGCCTTCAATAAATTGTCAGTAGCTTTTACATTTATTTGATAAAATTCATCATACTTATCCCACATTTCGACCATCGCAGCTAAATGAATAATGGCATCTGCTCCTTGCATTTCAGATTTAAAAGAATCTATATTCCTTAAATCCCCTTTAATCGGATTTGCCCTTAATTTGGAAACAATGTTTACACATTTTTCAGTTTTGCATAATACATCAACTTCGTATCCTTTTTCTATTAACTCTGCTAGTAAATTTTGTCCAATATAGCCGGATCCACCAGTAACAAATATTTTCATTTTGATTTTTTTCTGTTTCTGAAAAGTTTTTACCTTTTCCATAACTTGGTAATGCTTTAAGAATTAAGTAGATATAGTATTTCAG
>CALJIY010000025.1 GCA_937973945.1 uncultured Saprospiraceae bacterium
TTGGCGCCGTTTAAGGCGACCGTTGCTACGGGTACCCCTCCTGGCATTTGCAAGATGGATAAGATGGAATCCCATCCGTCGATTGAATTAGATGATTTGATAGGGACGCCTATAACGGGTAGTGGCGTTAGGGAGGCGACCATTCCTGGTAGGTGGGCGGCACCGCCTGCACCTGCTATGACGACTCGGGTTCCTTTTTTATGGGCGTTTTTGGCAAAATCAAATAGTCGCCCAGGTGTTCTATGGGCGGAGATGATCGTCAAATCAAAATCTATTCCTAGGTCTTTTAGGACGTCCGCGGCTTGGCGCATGATTGGGAGGTCGGAATCGGACCCCATTATGATGGCTATTTTTTTACTCATGTTGTTTTTTTTCCACGGCTGCGCCATGGGTTACAGGGTGTCGTCCCGTTGGGACTGTTCTTGTAGGGATTCATGGGTTACAAGGTGTTTTGGCTAACGCTCTTTGTGCTTCTGAGCACAAGCCTACCCAGCCGTTGGGACTGTTCTTGTAGAGATTCACGCTTTCGTGTTTTGTGTTTTAGGATTTGGAATTTGTATTTTGTTATTTAAACAGTTATCGTTGGGACTGTTCTTGTAGGGATTCACGCTTTCGTGAACCTAGGTTTTGGGATTTGGGATTTGTATTTTGTATTTTTTTTTTAAACAGTTATAGCCTTTAAAAGTGCTTGTACTTTTTTTGCTTTTTTTCGGGCATCTGCTAAGGTATCAGCAATGACCGTCACATGGCCCATCTTTCGAAAAGGTTTGGTGATCGCTTTACCGTAAATATGAACTTTCACGCCTTCTATGGCTAGACATTCTGAGAGGCCCTCGTAATAAACGGGACCCGTGTGATCAGGATGTCCCAAAAGGTTGACCATAATCGACGGACTGGTCATTTTAGTGCTTCCTAAGGGGAGATTAAGAATGCCTCGAAGGTGTTGCTCATATTGGGAAGTGATCGCGCTGTCTATCGTGTGATGCCCGCTATTGTGTGGTCTTGGAGCTACTTCGTTTACTATAATCGCTCCTGCTTTGTTTAGGAATAACTCTACGGCTAATAGGCCGCAGATGTCGAAGGCTTCTATTATTTTTTTGGATAGTTCGATTGCTGTTGTCTCCTGCGTTGAGGTGAGTACGGCCGGGCAGGAAAGAAATTCTACCAAATTTGCTGTTGGATGAAATTCCATTTCTACAGGGTCAAACGCTTTTATTTCTCCATTTTCATTGCGGGCAACTACGACAGCTATTTCTTTTTCTATGGCCACTAAATCTTCGACCATAGATGGGCCTTCTAATAATTTACTGCTTAGATCCTCCTTTGATCGGATGACAGCGACCCCTTTTCCATCGTATCCCGCTAATCTTGATTTTTGTACGAAAGGGATGGACCTAGTACCATCCATTACCGCCTCTATCAACAGCTCTTTGGAATCATACAGTTGGAAATCAGAGGTCGGAATATTATGCTTGGCATAAAATTGCTTTTGTAAGCCTTTGTCTTTGATAATACTCAAAGATTGTGGATTCGGATGGACTGTTTTACCTTCCTTTTGAAGGACCGCTAATGCTTCTGTATTAACGTGCTCTATCTCGATTGTCAATAGGTCCATTTGGCGACCAAATTGTAATACATCTTCATACGCTTTAAAACTCCCTTCTGTAAATCCTTGACAATAGGGCCCTGCTGGGAAATCCTTAGACGCATCCAAACAATGAATGGGTAGTTCCCAAGGACTTGCTGCTTGACACAACATCTTACCTAGTTGCCCTGCACCTAGTATTCCAACTTTTGGAAAATTTGACATAGTTTTTTTTTAAAGATCGCTGCGCTGTCAGATCGCTACGCTGTCAGAAGCATCACGGTGGTCAACGTCAAAAGTCTGACCTCTGACAGTTCCGTTAGCGTCAGCTAACAAGAACGATCTGACCTCTGACTTCTCAATTTAATTCTCAATATATTCATCCACAGAATATCGTCCAGCCCCACTAAACATCAATACCATATAAGGAACTAGATATAGCAAAGCCATCTCCATTTTCTTAAGAGGATCACCACCATGAACAATAAACGCAGCAACAAACATCGTAATCACTAAAGGAACAGCCGCCAATCTAGTAAACAAACCAATCACCAATAAACCGGCGCACAATACCTCTGCAAATACGGCTAAGCCTAAGGAAGCCTCCATACCTATACCTAATGGATCACCGAATTTAATAGGGTCATCTCCAAATAGTTTATAAAACTTCCCCATTCCGTGGTTGACCAACATCAAGCCACCAAAACAGATTCTTAATAAGAGTAAAGACAGGTCTGTTAATCGCCCATCTTCTTGGAAACCTAAGGGGTTTACTAGATTCATTTTCCGAGTTGTTTTAAGATTAATTTAGAACACAGAGGCACGGAGTCACAGAGTTCTAATACTAGCTGTTGACATTGATGAACACAGAGACACAGAGTGCACAGAGTTACACTACTGGACATTATTTAGAACAGAGCCTACTCCATTTCAGCAAAAGTAAAAAAATAAGGTGAACCAGTATCAACTGATTCACCTTATTTTTATAAGAAATTATTGGATTGCCTGCTATTGGTAAAATTACTATTCTTTCTCAGCTGGCTTTTTCTTCACCGCTTTTTTCTTAGGTGCTGCTTTCTTTTTCGTTGCTTTCTTTTTCTTTTCTTTAAAAGACCCCGGCAACTCCTCTTCTATATAGGCTTTTACTTGTTCCCAAGTTAGTTCCTTCGCTTCTTCTGAAGTCATGCGTTTACCCTCTTCATTTTTAGGTAATTTGATGCTCTTCTTCTTGAATCGAATGAAGGGTCCCCATCGACCATTCTCTACAGCTACTTTCTTATCTTCCCATTTGTGGATATAGCGATTGGCCTCTTTCTCTACTTTCTTTTCAATCAATTCATAAGCCTCATCCAATGTGATCGTTTCAGGATCAAATCTTTTTGGAATATTGACAAACAAACCGTTCCATTTGAAAAATGGCCCAAATCGTCCTTTCCCTTGTTGGATCGGTAGCCCTTTATAAGTGCCTATTGGCTCGTCTTCTTTTCGTTTGATGAGAATTAGCTCTTCTGCTCTTTCTTTTGTCAATTCTAGCGGATCTTCTCCTTTGGGGATGGAGACATATGCTTCCCCAAACTTGATATAGGGACCGAAACGACCAATCGCAACGGATATCATAGACCCTTCAAATTCGCCTAAATCTTTAGGCAATTTAAAAGCATCCATCGCTTCTTCGAAGGTAATTAATTCTAAAGATTGACCTCTACGGAAGTTTCCATATTTAGGTTTTTCATCTTCCCCTAGTTCTTCGGTAGTTCCCATTTGTACAACAGGTTTTCCGAATTTTGTCATTCTCACCAAAACCGTACGACCTGTTTCTGGGTCTTTACCTAGTATACGCTCCCCTACTGCTCTGTCCGCATTAGCGATCGTATCCTCTACTAATGTTTGGAATGGCGTGTAAAAGCTTTTCAGCATTTTAGTCCATTGCTCATCTCCATTAGCAATATCATCAAATTTTGATTCGATTTCGGCAGTAAAGCCGTAATTCATTATCTGATCGAAATGCTGGTCTAAGAAGTCAACTACCACTATCCCCATATCTGTAGGATATAGTCGATTACTAGTTGATCCTGTTATTTCAGATTCCTCTTTTTTGCTGACTATATTATCTTTCAATTGAAAGACGGTATACTTCCGCTCTACCCCTTCTCTACTATCTTTGACGACGTAACCTCTAGCTTCCTCCATGATTCTACTAATCGTAGGGGCATAGGTAGATGGTCGACCAATTCCTAATTCTTCTAATTTCTTTACCAAACCTGCTTCTGTAAATCTAGCAGCAGAACGTGTAAAGCGCTCCATGCCTGTCATCACATTCAAATCCAAAACTTGGTTCACGGTCAGCGGCGGTAAGATACCTTTTGCTTCGCCTTCCTCCTCATCATCTTCCTTGGATTCTATATATACCTTTAAAAAACCATCAAATTTTAGTACCTCTCCCAGAGCCTTTAGTCTTGCAGAAGGATCTGTAGAAACACCAATATTTACGGTTGTTTTTTCTAATTCTGCATCGGACATTTGAGAGGCAATCGTCCGCTTCCATATTAATTCATATAAACGCTGCTGATCTCTATCTTCTGTAACTTGCTGCGCCTCTATATAAGTTGGTCGAATCGCTTCATGGGCTTCTTGTGCCGTTGCATCCTTGCTCTTATAGCGTCTAGTATTGACATAGCTTTTGCCATAATCCTTTTCCACTACATCTGCAATATTCTGCAAAGCCACCTCACTTAAGTTCTTAGAATCCGTTCTCATATAGGTGATATGTCCTTGCTCATATAATCTTTGTGCATTAGACATGGTTCGCTTTACCGCAAAACCTAACTTTCTACTTGCTTCCTGCTGTAAGGTAGAGGTGGTAAAAGGAGGTGCAGGCTTTCGCTTAGCAGGCTTTACTTGAATATCATCTATTTTGAACGTCGCATTTTGGCAGGTTTTCAAAAAACCTTCTGCAGCTTCTGCTGTATCAAATCTTACGGCAGACTCTGCTTTTAAAGCAACCATCTTGCCTTGCGCATTTTTCACATCATATATAGCAGATACCTTATAATAAGGTGTAGAAACAAAATTTCGAATTTCTCGTTCTCGTTCTACCACTAACTTAACCGCAACAGACTGAACTCTACCTGCGGATAGTTTACCTTTCACCTTCTTCCAAAGGGTCTCGGACAATCTAAATCCAACAAGCCGATCTAATATCCTTCTAGCTTGCTGCGCATTGACTAAATCTAGATTAACGGTTCTAGGTATGGTAATCGCTTTTTGAATAGCTTTCTTCGTAATTTCTCTAAAAACTATCCGTTTCGTTGTATGCTCATCCAAGCCTAGCTCTTTACATAAGTGCCAAGCAATAGCTTCTCCTTCACGATCCTCATCCGTCGCGAGCCATACTTCGTCTACTTTTTTGACCCAATCTTTCAGGTCTTTCACCACTTTCGTCTTTTCAGGAGAAACGATATAGGTTGGCTGAAAATCATTTTCAATGTCCACCCCTTTTTCGTTCTTTTGCAAATCTCTGATATGGCCCATACTGGACTTTACCTTGAAATCCTTCCCTAAAAACTTTTCAATTGTCTTAGCTTTGGCTGGTGACTCAACAATTAAAAGGTTTTTTGGCATAATACGATGTTTTATTAGTTTATTGATTAATATATCTTAATACTATCTGATTTGTGCTAAAAGCACTATAGAAAAGCTTCGTTGTCAATTGTAAAGTAGTTCCTTTTTTTACTTAGAAAAGAGTTTAAATAGATCAGTTAAAAGGCTCAATTGAAGAACAAAATATTACTATTGTGACAGTTCAGCACACTATATAATTACTAGATTGCTATTTTCAAACGAACTGCAAATGTATTAAATTTTGTGACAGAAAAAATAGTCAAGTCTATTTTGGTAAGTTAATAGATAGTAATAATGCTTGGAAACAAAAATTAGTCCACTAAAGAAAAGTAGGATTAAAGGCACTGACTTTCAGCTATTTATTACAGATATCCCTTAGGTTAGTCTTGACTTTTTGATGGCCAATTTTTTATTTTAAATTTCTTTGAAGGGATAGGCATGCTTATGAAGTTGTTCAAAAAAACGGATTAACCTCTCTTAGAATACTTATGATTCCTGTTCATTTCATGTACGGCCTTCTCTATACCATCTGGCGTTAAAGGGTACATATCGAACACTCTCCTAAGCATTGGCACCGTATCTGAGGAAAACCAGTACCGTTCATTCATTGGATTCATCCAGGCGGTTCGCTTAAAGGTCTTTTTAATTTTTGCCCAAGTGTCTATACTGGTTTGGCCTAATTCATAAGGGGCCATGTCGGCGTCTCCAATGACAAACACCGAATAATTTTTATCTAAGGCGATGATTTTTTCAATCGGTACAAATTGCGTTCGGCGCATATCCGAGTAAACGCCTTTATAAATGGTATTATGAAAATAATAGGTCTTTAAATCATGCGCAAAACGAGTTTTCATCTTTTTAAACAACTTCTGCACCGATCTAACATAGGGCGTCATAGACAAGCCGCCATTATCAATCAATAGTACCACTTGGATTTTCTGCGTGATCTTTTCTTTTATAATTGGTAAGAATATACCACCTTGTTTTAGACCCTCGGTAATCGTTTTCGGGATATCTAAGAGAATTTCTGCCGTCTCATCTTCTATCCCTTTTAATACGGCCAATGCGGCATCTATATTATCATCCTTTAATACGGCTTTCGTATCCACTGGATAAAATCGACTATCATTCACGACCTTTCTAGCCATCTTTCCACCGCCGCCACCTCCAACGCGTATCCCACCTGCTGCTGCCCCATTATTCCCATAAGGAGAGATGCCCCCCTGTCCGATCCAATGGCTGCCTCCGAAATGCTTGCCCTTCTGTTGCTTGGCCACTTGCTCCATTCTGGCTTTCAATTCCTCTAGCGATATATTTCTATAGTCGGCCATTTTCTCTAAAGAATCTGGCATTGATCCTCCGTCATCAGGACTACCATCTACTTGATTCGGATCATCCTTGCTTAAGATATCTTGTCCATCTATTACCTGCTGAATATCAAAACTACTCAAATGTACTTCCTCTAAAAACCGATCGACTAACTCCTTAATGTCTGGCATTTCTCCTTCCGCCTCTTCGTCCAATAAAGCCTTTTTCCATTCTTGAAAGGTTTCTGATCGCACCAAGGCCGTTTCTAATGTCTCTCCTTGCCTAATTTCTATTTCTAAAAAATATTCATAAAAGGCAGTCGTATACGGCCCAAAATCTTTTGGATCATTCGTGATTAAGCCTTTTAAGACTATATATATGTCTCCAATCGTATGTACCAATCCTTTGTCCATTGCCTTTCTTAAATGCAATAGCGATCGAACGTCTGCCGATAAATTGTGTTTGCGGAAAGTATGTGGTAAGGATTCGAACATATATTATATTTTATTTAAAATCGTTCAGCATAAGAGACAATCAAAACTTGATGTTTTCTTTTTTCTTGATAAAAAAGAAACAAAAAATCAAGCGGAAATAATCGCTAAGCTTCAGGCTATCATCCACACCCACTATTTCCGCGGGCAGCCGCCACCAAACATGACGGCAAATTAGATTTTGACATAACCGTGCTACATACTACTCTATAAATTTAGCAGCCTTCGTCAACATCATAAGTCTGACATCTGACAGTCAAACAGAGTTGACGATCTGACCTCTGCTGACTGTAATTAAGTCATACCCCTTGTTTTGTAAAAAAGTCGTGTACTTTTTAAGGGTATTTTAAAAATGGATTTTTCTTAATTGAAAGAATAAACCCTTCTAAATCGCCCGAAAGTTCTTTGAAAGTTAGACCTAAAGCAGTTTTTTGTCCGATGATTTTTTCATCACTATCATAAAAGACAAAATTCTTAGCCTTTTTATCAAAGCGGATCATCGTTTCTATGTTCCGTTTTGCCCCTTTTAAATAGTAGCTATTTGCGCCTATCCAAGAAGTTCGATTGCTAGAAACTCTACGATACCATTTGCCTTGTGCTAAATATTCATAAACGGCTTTAATATCAAACTTCTTTTTCTCTAAACTTGGATGATAATCTCTACCTGAATGTTTAGCGGATGGACAAGCCACTAAAGGCGGAATTCGGCCTATCATTCTACATGGGATATGGTTATTCAATCGTTGCCTTCTTATCTGGCTACGCTTGAATAATTCAAACCAATTAGAGAATGATTGTCCTTCAACAACCTGTATTTGCGTCGTTTGATGGCTTTTTTCTACTGCACCTTGTTTGTAAGGTTGTCCTTTTGGTGTTAAATGCATCTGTATTCCTAAACCTATTAACCATAAATGGAAAGTAGTAGGAAAAGGAGAGGCATTTACATTATCAAAATAAATACTTTCATGGTCCACTTGTAAACCTTCTGGTTTACCAAATTCCATCATCCCTAAACGTAATACATTTTGATAATCTATTGTCGTGGCATGATTAAATGGACCTGGTAAAAGACAAGGAAAATTCTGGACATAAACTTTTTTCTCAATCTCTTTTATATTCAAGAATGCTATTGTACCAATATTTTCAATGGAACAATTCCCCTCTGCGTCTAGTTGCCAAATCTGATGTGCTCGTTTAGTAGGAAAAGCTGGAATAGTCTTTAGAGGAACATGCTTATTTCTTTCTCTGACTCTCGATTGGCTTTTCAAATACTTACTGATCGAGCTGACACTAGGACTTTTAAACGATGCTAAATTTTCATCTAGGTCTAACTCCACTTTGATGGTATCTGGACCCCATCCTTTGGGACCGGGACGATACTCATCAATTTTGTCTATTATATGCTTTGAAAAAGTACTTAATAATCCTGTCTTTGGACGCCCCATTTGAGGAGTCAAATTTCCTCCTTTTTTTATGATGCGCCCCCATTTTCGGACTGCATAAAAGCCAAGCTTTAGCAATTCTGAAATTTCTTGATAGGTTTTTCCTTCTTCAATAAGTTTTTTAATAGACATTTTTTCTTCAAGCGTTACTTTTTTCACGATGCTCTTTTGCATCAATTTTAAAAGTACACGACTTTTTTACTATTAAGGGGGCATGACTTAATTACAGTCAGCACCTCTGACTTCTGTAAAAAGACCACCTTCCTTAAGACAATCATCTTTTAAAAACTTCCTGTGATTAGCATCACAAACTAACTTACCAATGCCCTATATCTTTGCGTTATTATTGAATTAGTTAAAATAATAAGTAAAAGATGGAAGGAATTATAGAATTACTAAGCCAGCCTTGGCATTGGGCCGTTTCAGGGGCAGCGATCGTTAGTATTATGTCCTTATTACTCTGGTTTGGGGGAGAATTTGGGGTCTCCGGTAATCTAAGAACCATTTGTGCAGCAGGTGGCGCAGGCAATCATTGCGATTTTTTTGATTATAAATGGAAAGACCAAATATGGAATTTGGTCTTTATTGCGGGTGCCATTATTGGTGGGTACTTAGCAATCAATTTTTTAGGAAGTCCAGCGCCTGTCCAAATTGCTCCAGCAACACAAGCTTATTTACAGACTTTAGGTATCCAAGTCCCTCAAACTTTAGCAGAAGGAAATGGCTATGTGCCAACAGAGATTTTTAGTAATCCATTTTCCACATTAAACTTTATCCTATTGACCGTAGGCGGTTTTTTAGTAGGGTTTGGTGCAAGGTATGCGGGGGGATGTACTTCGGGACACGCTATAAGTGGGCTATCCAATTTACAGCTCCCATCCTTAATAGCCGTCATAGGATTTTTTATTGGTGGGCTGTCTATGGCATGGATTATTTTGCCTAATCTATTGAGTATTCAATAAAAATCAGAACAGAGAGCAGAGAATAGAGCACAGAGATATATTTCGTTTAAAAAACAATGATATGTAATTTATTTTTTAAACGAAATACATCTCTGTTCTCTGCTCTCTAATATCTGCTCTAAACAAATATGGTTTTAAAAATAAAAAAATGAAGTTCATTAAATATTTAGTAGTAGGAATTCTCTTCGGTATTGTCATGACCAAATCCGAAGCAGTTTCCTGGTTTCGGATTCAAGAAATGTTTCGATTTGAAAGCTTTCATATGTATGGCATCATT
>CALJIY010000026.1 GCA_937973945.1 uncultured Saprospiraceae bacterium
CATTTACCATTTACCATTATTTAAGCCCCCCCACCATATCTTTAGGTCGCACCCATGCATCAAACTCCTTCTCTGTCAAGTAGCCTAATTTAATAGCGGCTGCTTTTAAAGTCGTATCTTCTTTGTAGGCTTTTTTGGCAATCGTTGCTGCTTTATCGTAGCCTATTTTGGTATTCAAGGCAGTCACTAGCATTAAAGAATTATCCAAGTTTTCTTGAATGCGCTTTAGGTTCGGCTTGATGCCTTTTGCACAGTTGGTATTAAAGCTATGACAAGCATCCCCTATCAATTGAGCAGACATTAAAAAATTAAAAATCATCATTGGCTTGAAGACATTCAATTCAAAATGCCCTGTAGCACCACCTATATTAATGGCTACATCGTTACCCATGACTTGAGCCATAGCCATCGTCAGCGCTTCTGCTTGCGTTGGGTTAACCTTACCCGGCATAATAGAAGAACCTGGCTCATTGGCTGGAATAATTAATTCTCCAATTCCTGAACGAGGTCCTGATGCCAACATTCTAATATCATTCCCTATTTTCATTAAAGAAACAGCCGCCGTTTTCAAGGCACCATGTGCTTCTACAATAGCATCATGTGCCGCTAATGCTTCGAATTTATTTTTTGCTGTTTTAAACGGTAATTTCGTTAAACTAGCGATATGCTTTGCGACTAGTTTATCATAGCCTTTAGGGGTATTCATGCCCGTGCCTACTGCCGTTCCACCTAAGGCTAATTCCCCTAAATGTTTTAAGGTGTTTTTGATCGCAGCGATTCCATGTTCTAATTGAGAAACATAGCCTGAGAGTTGTTGTCCAACTGTTACAGGTGTTGCATCCATAAAGTGGGTCCGTCCAATTTTTACAACGTCTTTAAACTCTTTTGACTTAGCTGCCAAGGTATCTTTCAAGGCCTCCATTCCTGGTATCGTCACTTCCACTAGCATTTTGTAGGCCGCAATGTGCATCGCTGTTGGAAAAGTATCATTGGAAGATTGAGATTTATTGACATCATCATTAGGATGTAGGGATTTTTTCTCGTCTAACAATTTCCCGCCATTCATAACATGTCCTCTATTAGCAATCACTTCATTGACATTCATGTTGGACTGCGTACCAGAACCTGTTTGCCAAACGACTAATGGAAACTGATCGTCTAGTTTTCCAGCTAATATTTCATCACAGACCTTTCCGATCAATTTAGCTTTTGCCTTAGATAATACTTTCAATTCTGCATTCGTGGTAGCTGCTGCTTTCTTTAGGATTGCAAAAGCTTGTATAACTTCCTTCGGCATTTGCTGTCCGCCGATCTTAAAATTTTGAGTAGATCGCTGTGTTTGCGCTGCCCAATATTTATCAGCTGGTACTTTGATGTAACCAATGCTGTCTTTTTCCTTTCTGTATTTCATATTTTTATTTGTTGAATTTTTATTATCTATTTCTATTTTGATTATTGGCAGACGCCCTAGACAAACCGCTGCAAAAGTAAAAGGTTTTAGGAAAAACTACTACTTGAATCTCAATCTGAAATTCAACTTCAATCCCAATCTCAACTTCAAAACGAGACATGCTAAGCTATAGGCATCAAATTCATCCTTAAAACGAGCTAAGCCAAACTATAGGCGTCCACGTCAACAATTGAAGTTGACGTAGACGTTGAAGTTTTATGCTACGCTCAACTTCAAAACGAGCTATGCCAAACAATATGCGTCAACATCATGCATTGAAGTTGAAGTTGAGGTTAAGGTTGAAATTGACCTTGAAATCAACCATTAGCGTGATTTCATTAAACTTCTTATATTTGCGGGTGTTATAATATAAAATAGTTCTTAGTAGGACATCCTTACTGAGGATCATTCCATACAAACCCGTAAAATTTATAAAATATGGCATTTGAACTTCCAGCACTTCCTTATGCAAAAGATGCATTAGAGCCTCATATTGATGCTCGTACAATGGAAATCCACCATGGTAAGCACCATAATGGATATACTAATAAATTAAATGCTGCTATTGCAGGAACTGATTTAGAAGGTAAAAGTATTGAAGATATTTTAGCGAACGTTTCCCAGTATTCTGGAGGCGTGAGAAATAATGGTGGTGGTTTCTATAACCACAGCTTATTTTGGACAAGTATGTCTCCTACAGGTGGCGGAGAGCCAACCGATAGAATGAATATCAAAAAAGCAATTGATAGAGATTTCGGATCTTTTGAGGCATTCAAAAAAGAATTCGCGGCTGCTGCTGGTACTCGTTTTGGTTCTGGTTGGGCCTGGTTATGTGTAGATAGTGATGACAAATTATTTGTTTGCTCTACACCAAACCAAGATAATCCATTAATGGATGTGGTTCCTGAAGATGGTAAACCTGTTTTAGGTTTAGATGTATGGGAACATGCGTACTACCTAAACTATCAGAACAGAAGACCTGATTACGTGCAAGCATTTTTCAATGTCATTGATTGGGCAGTGGTGTCTAAGCGTTATAATGATGCGAATCCTGGTGCTTCTGACTTTTCTTAAGTTTTAGATTACACTACTAGACATTGAATTAGAGTAGAGAGCAGAGAAGAGAGAGTAGAGACGTATTTCGCCTGCCAAGGCACGCAGGCAGGGAACGACGAAATCTCGTTATTTGCAAACGAAATCTGTCTCTATTCTCTGCTCTCGCTTCTCTGTTCTTTGCCCATGTCCATTAGCATTGTTATAGATAGACCAAGGAACATAAAAGCCTAAGGAGTAACTCTTTAGGCTTTTTTTATTTTAATCATTTCTCCTCATAAACCCAAACATCCAAAGGATCCAAACAAGCCGTTTCTAATTCTTTTATAGACCTCTTCAAAACAGGATGTATCGTATCACCTGCAATCTCCGCCAATGGCCGCAATACAAAATTTCGATCTTGTATATAGGGGTGTGGCACTGTCAGATTAACCTCCTTAATAACCAAAGAGCCGTATAAGAGTAAATCAATATCGATCAATCGAGTATACCATTTTCGCTCCCGCACCCTGCCCATAGCATCTTCAATAGCCAATATCGTGTCCAATACTTGCTGTGGTGTCAAAGTAGTGGCGATCCCTACTACTTGATTTAAAAAATCAGGCTGCCCTTCTATGCCCCAAGCTTTAGTTTCATAAATAGCCGATTGTGCTTTAATTGACCCTACAGATGCTTCTAAAAAAAGCTTGCACGTATGTAAATTTAAAACCCGATTACCCAGGTTCGTACCTAACCCAATATAAATAATTATCGTTTTTTCCATTTAATTTTACATATTATATATTTTTATAATATTTGGTATAATTCTTGGAATAATTTAGTCTGCGTACGCAGCACTCAGTTAACACACACATCCCACTTCCGCAAGGTAAGCTCCCTTTTTATAAATAAAGAGACCTACCGTCCACAATATTCAGTTAATAACAAAAAAACAACACTATGCATTCCAGCACACTAGGAATGGTATTAGCATTGCTATTGCCATTATTCAACACAACAACAACTATCACTTCTGTAAAAGAAGACGCTTTAATTCATTCAAGTATTCTTGAATCTACCTATTCCGAATTAGAAATTGCTTATCAACAAAACAAAAATATAACCGTAGTTGACTTAGCAGGTAATCAATATCACAATCCTAATTTAGCCCAACTTCAATCCTTATCTCCTAGTTTATTTTCAGAAAACCGTGTACGGGTAACGCTAGAAAATTATAGCGATAATGGAAAATGCTCTACTGAGCTTGTCCTGTTAAATGATAATGGAGGCCTCGTAAGGAACTATTCCTTAAATACTTGCGACTCTTATGGCTGGATTATTTTTACTAGTGCAGACTGTTTTGATATTGATCTTTACCATGATGCTGGACAAGAAGCGCCATTTGGTGGAACAATTACGGGTAAAGTAGATTGGACTTTTACTTTTAATCAACTGACCAGAATCACTGGTACTTATTACGATGGTGGGTCGGCAAAGATGTATACCGTTGCTAGTCCTTGTTTTAAAGACAATAAAGTAACGCTTCTAGACAGAGCGGTTAAAAGTCGAATACCAGACACTCGAAAGCCATTTGAGTCAGAATAAATAACCTCAAGCATAAATAATAAAATAACTATTCAGCATTGGCTGTCGCCAATGTTGAATAGTTACAAAATAAAATAGGTTCTGATTGAAATAATCATAAAACTTTCCTATCTTTAGTCATCAAATAAATAGGACATATTGTAAAAATAAGCCCTATTTATTGGGTTTTTAATATCCCTGTAAACAGTAAAAACAATTTTCTTTGTTAATCCTACGAGCGATAGAATAACCACTATGGCTCGTTTTTTATTAAAAAAGAAAAAAAACTATATAAATTATTATTTTATCTTATTGGTTTAACTTACTTTCGTACCCATATAAGGGTAGTACTTCTTCCCATTGTCTTCACATCAATCCTACTTTACAAACCAAATTGTCTCTATATAAGCAAAATCTAAATTATCTTTACGAACTTAATTCGGTTTTGCCTATTCTTGCTTAGTACACCATGTATTAAGATACTTCATTGTTAAAAACCAAAACAATTAGCATACTATGAAAAAGGATACTCCAATCAAAGCAGTAATTATTGACGATGAAGCTGCAGGTATCAATAACTTAAAAAACCTTTTAACAAGTAATTGTGAAGGTGTGGAGGTCATCGGTACTGCGGAGAACATTGCGACTGGTGTTAAATTGCTTAATAGTTCAGACATACAGCCAGATGTCGCTTTTCTTGATATTAATCTTCCTGATGGCTTAGTCTTCCAATTAATTGACCAGTTAAAAGATGTTGATTTTGAAATTATCTTTGTAACGGCCTATAATGATTTTGCAATCAAAGCTTGTCAATATAGTAGTATCGGATACATTACCAAACCCATCGACCCCGATGAGTTAGTCAAAGCAATCGAACGGATTCCTGACGGTAAACAGCGCCAAACTAGAGAACGAATCGATGTCTTTAAAAGCCATTATAACCCGAATCCATTCAAGAAAATCGGCATTTCTTCGATGAAAGAGGTTCAGTTTGTCCCGATCGATGAAATCATTAGATTGGAGGCCGATGATAATATGACTCATTTCTGGCTTAAAGATGGTAGACGATTAACGGCTGCCAAAACATTACGTCATTTTGATGATCTATTGACCCCTTTCAATTTTTTCAAAGTACATCAGAGCCATTTAGTCAACCTGAACTATATTAAGACATACATCAGAAACGACGGTGGTTTCTTAGTGATGGAAGATGGAAAAAAAGTAGATATATCTAGAAGAAGAAGACCTTTTTTCTTAGAGCGTCTTCGACAATTACAAGATAATTTTGTTTTTTAGAGAAATATAGAACACGGAGGCACAGAGCACACAGAGTAAATTTTATATGCCTCTGTGCCCTCCGTGCCTCCGTGTTCATTATCGTCAACATATCTAACACGCAAAAAACTCCGTGCCCTCCGTGTCTTCGTGTTCAGTTTTGTCAACATCTAACACCAAAAAAAAACTCCGTGCCTCCGTGTCTCCGTGTTCAGTTTTGTCAACATCTAGCACTCCAAGCCCACCTTTTGATCAAAACAAGACAGTTTTTTCCTACCTCGACCATAAGAATCTTTAAACTTTTTAGGACTTTTGTATCAGGACAAGGATTAAGCTAGTCTAAAAGATAGACTAGTCCGCATCGAACCAGACTTGGGAAGTTCTGCACCAGACTTGGGAAGTTTTGCATCAGACTTGGGAAGTTTTGAAAACTTACCAAGTCTTAAAATAAAGTACTAATATGAAATACACCATTACCTTCCTTTTACTACTTACTACCTTCTACAATCTGCTTACAGCTCAATTTATAGGAACCATCTCAGAAGATTACACCTATCAGGTAGAAGCAATTACCCATCCTACGGCAACTTCCAGAGACAATCATGTAGTAGAACAAATAGAAGGATATCCTAAATCGTTTTTAGCGAATTCCAATTTTAAAAATTTTAGGAATGTAACATTGGAAGATATTGATGGGGATGGCATTTCTGATATTCTATTTGCGGCTAATCGAACATTATATGCTTATAGCAAAGGTACCCTACTTTGGGAGAAACCGCTGATTGGAATCGGTCTCTATCCCCCATCTGTTGCAGATATAGATAATGATGGGCAGGTAGAGATTGTACAAGCCACTGGGGGACAAAATGAAGATGGAACTGTTTATGTACTGGATATTCATGGAAACGATCTAGACGGATGGCCAATGACATTTGATAAAAGTTGGATTATAACAACTCCTACCCTATCAGATTTAGATGCGGATGGCATTAAAGAAATCATTTTTTTAGAACGGATAAGAAGTGATCTCGGGTATGTTCATATTCAAAAATTGAATGGAGAACCGTATAATGAGGATTGGCCAGTTCCTATTCCAAGTACCCCAGCAGTTACCCCTTCTGTAGGGGATGTAGATAACGATGGCTCCTTAGATATATTAATATGCTCCTATAAAGCCATGTATTTATTTGATTTAAAAGGAGATATAAAGCCAGGGTGGCCCGTAGAAGATCCTAATACTAGATATAGTTACCAGTCCCCTATTTTAATCGATCTAAATAATGATGGTACTTTAGAAATTGTTGGCGCATCCCATGGGGAAATACCTCAATTTTATATTCGTCAGTTTGATGGCACTCCCTACAAATCCTGGCCTTTTGTCGTTCCAGATAGAGCTAGGTCCTTATGTTCTCCTACCGTTGTTGAAATTGATGGCGAATATGAAATACTTATGAGTCGACCAATTGGTCCTGATTCAGCTGATAAATCAATGCTTTATTCCTGGAATGATGTAGGTAGACTAAATACTGGATTTCCCATAGAGAATGTTGGTGGTCTGGATGCAGGTATTATTAGCATTGCCAATATAGATGACGAACCAGATTATGAAGTGATTTTTGGAAGTAATATGATTGATCCGAATGGACATGGCTTTATTCATGCTTTCAAGATGGACGGTTCTGGGGAATTAGACGGTTTTCCGATCTTGACAAATGGATGGACCTTACAGAATGGTATCGCCATTGATGATGTGAATGGAGATGGCAAAATGGATTTAGTCGCCATAGGCTATAGCCTTAATTTCGGAGCGAAAAGTGACTCTATATACCTAAATGTATTTCCTTTGGACCAAAACTATGAAGCAGATAAGGTACTGTGGTCTACGTTTAAAGGAAATAACTCCAGAGAGGGAATGATTCCAAGAACATCCACTATTACTGCTACTTCAGATCTTAGCATACCTAATGTGTACATACAGATTCAACCAAATCCAATTCAAAAGGATGGAACTATTGTTATTCACCTAGAACAAAAAGAACACCTAAAAGCTAGCTTGATTCATTCGCTTACAGGAGCGCACATCCAAACCTTATTTGAAGAAGATTTTACGAGAGGAACACATAGTAAAAAAGTACCTGATCTACCAAATGGTCATTATTTACTACATATGACCAATGCACAAAATAAGACGATAAATAAGAAAATTTTGGTGATAAACAACTAAATTCTTTTTCACTAGAAAAAAGGTAGTAAATAATGGGCCTGATAGCTAAGCTGTCAAGCCCATTGTTAGTAATTTAAAATCTTAACAATATTTAACAGATTACCTGGTCGATTTGCTGTGACATCTAACGAGATATATACGTCCAAAGGTTGTAGTTAATTAAAAAGAATCAACTTCTCATAAAGATTTGGTTTTTTGGGGTTTTTTAGCTCTTTCAAGTACGTCTTGGAGGGGCTTTTTTTATTGTGGATATTCACTTAAATACGCCTTCCGACCGTAAATACCACAAATAGGACATTCCTTAGGATTATGCCCTCTGGCAGGACAATATTCTCTGCCAAAGAAAATGATTTGTAAGTGTAGTTTATTCCATATCGCCTCTGGAAAAAGGTATTTTAAATCTTTTTCTGTCTTTTCTACATTCTTTCCAGTACTTAGGCCCCAACGCCAAGCCAGCCGATGTATATGCGTATCAACCGGAAATGCAGGGACCCCAAATGCTTGGGACATGACGACAGATGCCGTCTTATGTCCTACTCCTGGTAAGGCTTCTAAAGCTTCAAAACTAGCAGGGACTTGCCCATCATGCTCATTGATTAAAATATGCGATAGATCATATATCGCTTGTGATTTTCTAGGGGATAATCCGCAAGGCCTAATAATTCCTTTAATCGTCTCCACTTCTAACTGAATCATCTCCTGTGGGGTATCTGCTTTTTCAAATAAAAAGGGAGTCACTTTATTCACTCGTACATCTGTACACTGCGCAGATAATAATACCGCAATTAATAGCGTGTAAGGATCTTTATGATCTAGAGGGATGGGCGTGCTGGGGTATAGTTTTTCTAAGATGTCTGTTATAGCGGTTGCTTTTTCTTTTCTAGTATATTTGGTACTCATAGGTAATGGCTCTTTATTTTCTTTCAGATTATTTAGAACAGAGAATCGAGAGTAGAGAATAGAGAATAGAGAATAGAGACTGTTTTCGTTTAAAAATCAAGGAAAATTCATTGACTTTTAAACGGGATTCATCACTATTCTCGCTTTTCTGCTCTCTACTCTACATAGTGTATGGTTAGTAACAGATTATCTATCGAACGCACTACAAATATATTGATTATCAGCTGGTTTTCGATGAATTGTATATGGCAGATAGTTTGACGGGACCTAATGGCAAAAACTTGAGGAGAGCTTTAGCGTGGGAAAGTGGCTGACATTTAGTCTTCAATAAGAACAAACAAGAATTTTGGACTGGCAAAATCTTAGTCAAAAAAAAAGAGCCTAGGAGATGACTCCTAGGCTCTAATAAGCAATAAATTCTTCTAAAGAATTACTTACTCAGTAACCACTATCAACTTCTTTGATAATGTGTTACCCTTGCTATCCGTAATACTTACATTGTAAGCACCCGGTGCAGTTGTAACATCTGAGAAAGTTAAAACGCCTGAATTACTAGTTAAATCTCGTTCAACTAACACAGAACCGTTAGCAGAGAATATTCTAAGAATACCTCCGTCAGCAGTTGGTAGTTCATAACGAACATTTAATGGCATCGTCGCTAAGCGAGGATTTGGATACATACTGAATGCAGTTTGACCAGTCAAAGCTGCAGTATTGATACCTGCCAATGTAAAGTAATCATAATCAGAAGGAATTACTTCTTCTGTAGTAGAGATAGAACCTGTTGCCAGTGTTGATTTATTAGTGCTGCTAGCAGCCGCAAAAGAATTATTATCCACTGTATAGCTGTCAAAAGTAGAAGGTAACACCTTCCACTGACCTCTGCTCCAGCCAATAATACTTAACTTACCCAAGTCTCCTTGAGTTAATTCACCAACTTTACTATCCTTACCCCAAGTAAAAGTAACATTCGTTGCTTTTTGACCTTCGATTTCCCAGTACTCTACGTCACTGATTTTCTCAATAACGATTTGACCTGTCGCATCGGCAACTCTATTGGCAGTAGAACCCTTCACTACTTTAGTGGGGTTTCTGTCAAAGTATGCTGCACTAGTTAAAGCCGCACCGCTAATTGATACTGGTCGGTATTGACCATTAGCACCAATAGGGAAAACAAAAGGATCATCATGATAGACTCTAACATAACCATCAATGAATTGTACATCAGAAGCGCCAGACCAGCTACTTCCTTTTGCAAAATTCACATAGCCATGTGAGCCATTTCTAGCAGTCGAGATCATACCGGGGTACACCCCAGTTCCACCTTCGATAAAGCTATGTTCACCAAAAATAGATACAAAAGCTTGCTCCGGAATGAAAATGTTGCTTACTGAACGAGATTGCGCAGATGCATCTAGGCAAATACCTAGTACAAATACCGTAACCAAGCCAGCTAAAAATTGATTTAATTTCAACATAAGCTATTTTATAAATGCAGAAGGCCCGAAGACCTCCTGCAAATTATATTATATATTAATACAACAAAGTCACCAAGATAGATAAACCTTCAGTCCAAGAAGCTGCATCATCAGTTCTAACAAAAGAAACTATGAATTCTTGATTTGAAACATTGCTAGTAAGTGTAGACGAGAAGTTCACACCACTACCTGTTTGATTCATCGATTGGATCAACGCTGATATAACATCTTGGCTAACTGCACCAGGGAAAGTATATCTAACAGTCATACCAGCATTACCTGAAGTAGACATGCCAACAACTTCCCAATCTACAGTACCAAAACCAGCGACAGCCTCTGAACCTTTAGAGTTTACACCCACAGCGCTATGCGCTGGAACTGGGAACTGAGTAGCTATTGCTCCGCCTGAAGCGCCTGCTGGACCTGCTGGACCAGTTGCACCTTGTAAGCTAGCAATGAAATCAGCTACGGTACCTGTACCGTTTAAAGACAACCATGCTTGGTAAGCAGATTGACCTGTTGCTCCTGTTGCACCTGTTAAACCACCACTACCTGCTGGACCTTGTGGACCTTGTGGACCTGCTGGACCTGTAGCTCCTTGTGGACCTGCTGGACCTGATGGGCCTGCTGGACCTACAGCACCTTGAGATCCTTGTGGACCTTGAGCACCTTGTGGGCCTTGAGCACCTTGTGGGCCTTGAGCACCTTGTGGACCTGCTGGACCTGCTGGGCCAGAGATAGAAGATAAGAATGCTGTAATACTACCTGAATTACCTGCAGATAGCCAAGCTTGGTAAGCTGATTGACCTGTTGCGCCTGTTGCACCTGTCGCGCCTGTTGCACCTGTTGGACCTTGTGGACCTGCTGGACCTGATGGGCCTGAAGGACCTGCTGGACCTTGTGCACCTTCTGGACCTGCTCCACCTTGTGGACCTGCTGCACCTTGAGATCCTTGTGGACCTTGTGGGCCTTGTGGACCTTGTGGGCCTTCTGCACCTTGAGCACCTGCTGCACCATTAGCACCTTGAGGACCTGCTGGACCTTGAGCACCTGCTGGGCCTTGAGCACCTTGGATAGAAGCAAGGAATACAGAAATAGCACCAGAGTTACCTGCAGCTAACCATGCATCATATGCTGATTGACCTGCTGGACCTTGAGCACCTGCTGGACCTTGAGCACCTGCTGGACCTTGAGCACCTGAAGGACCTGCTGGACCTTGAGCGCCTGCTGGACCTTGAGCACCTGCTGGACCTACAGCACCTTGTGAACCTGCTGGACCTGCTGGACCTGCTGGACCTGCTGGGCCTTGTGCACCTTGAGCACCGTTAGCACCTGCTGCTCCTTGAGCACCTGCTGCTCCTTCTGCACCTGCTGGACCTGCTGGACCTTGTGGGCCTGCGTCGCCTGCTGGGCCTTGAGCACCTGCTGGACCTGTAGCTCCTTGAGCACCTGCTGCACCTTGTGGACCTTGTGGACCTTGTGGGCCTTGTGCACCGTCAGCACCTGCTGGACCTTGTGCGCCTGTTGCACCTTGTGGACCTGCTGCACCATCAGCACCTGCAGCGCCTTGAGCACCTGCAGCGCCTTGTGGACCTGCTGGACCTGCTGGGCCTTGTGCGCCATTTGCGCCTGTAGCTCCTTGTGCACCTGCTGGACCCGCTGGGCCTTGTGCACCATTTGCTCCTGCATCACCAGTTGCACCTGTTGCGCCTGCTGGACCTGCTGGACCTTGTGCGCCTGCTGCACCTGTAGCTCCTGCTGGACCCGCTGGGCCTTGTGCACCATTTGCTCCTGCATCACCAGTTGCTCCTGTTGCGCCTGCTGGACCTTGTGCGCCTGCTGCTCCTGT
>CALJIY010000027.1 GCA_937973945.1 uncultured Saprospiraceae bacterium
TAGAATAATGTCGGCTTACGATCCATTTGAGGAATTAGAAGAAGTATTAGTAGAGGAGGAAATAGAAGATACGACCACAGGCAATGTATCTCAATTAGTAGTATACAATGATGAAGTCAATACTTTTGATTGGGTGATTAAATGTTTTGTAGACGTATTACAGCATTCTAGTCAACAAGCAGAACAATTGGCTATGTTGATCCATTTTAAAGGAAAGGCAACCGTTAAAACGGCTCCAAAGCAAGAATTAAGACCTAAGAAAGAAGCTTTAACAGATAAAGGCTTATCTGCTGTTATTGAAGATATTTAGTCCGTAAAACAAGTGCTCCTCCCCTAATTAAAAGAAGAAAAGTACGATTCCTGTAGAAATTAGCGTCAAGAATATACCGATTAAGAATATATCAAAGGCTTGCCGAATCCAAGTCATTTTCTTCCCCAATCGTTTACCTACATAATATAAGTCCTGCGCTAAATGCGCCTTCACTAGCTCTGCATTAGAAGACGATTCTTTCAAATAACGAAAGAATTCTTCAGGTTCCATATCGAAAAAATTACCAAAAAAGAAAGGACTAAATTTCATCTCTGGGTCCAAGCCTTCAATAAAGTCTTCAAATTTAGACGGTCTTAATACAAGTGTAGATATATAAATCGTTATAAAACAGGTAATTGCCAAAATGGATAGCGGTACATATAAATGTTCTTGAATAATCTCCTCCATGTGTGATCCTATAGAAGGGATTAAAAAGGTCAACATAATAGCATTCAAACTCAGTAATACATTGGCCTTTCCATCTGCGATAGCAGTGAGTTCTATATTATTTCGTTGAGTTGTTCGAATAATATTTACGGTCTGTTTACTTAATTTTTCTCCTAAAATTTCTCCTTTCATTGTATAGCGCTTGGCTTTTTCAATTTGAGCCGTTGAGTGTTTATTGTTAAGTGTGTAAAAATACGAAGTATTCAATCCATAAACGAGCATTATAACAGATAAACTATTCTAGCGGATAAAGACCAAAATAATGCTTTATTAAGGGAATGAGACGCTCTCAAATTTAATCCGACTTGGTCTGCAAAAAAATAACTTAATCCTCCTTGGACAACAATTGCATCCGTATCCTTAAATAGCACTTGATCTGTCAAATTAATTCCCATATCATCTTCTATATAATGATTCAAGAGTTTAGAATAAGCTATCCCTAATTGTAGCTGTCCTGTGTAATCCGTATCCGTTTTTTCTTTTTTTATCAACCAATCTACATGTACTGGGATTTCAATATGATTTAATTGAATAGTTCCATAGTTTGCGGGGGGATAAATAGGTAATAGGTATTCTCCATTTTGGCTATACAATAATTCGATACCAATTTGTTTGTTTTCCGTTAATTTAATATTACCTAATAGACCTGCATTGATACCATAATAATCCGTTATTGCCTTGCCTTCTAATTCAGAAAAATTTAATCCTCCTATCAAGCCCATTTGAAATCTATTTTGAGCAGAAGTTATTTGTAGGGTTGTAAAAATTCCAAAAAATAATATTACAAGGTATTTTTTCATTTTTTGCTTTGATGATAAAATGATATGTTTACTTTACGGAATTATAATTCATAAAGTATACATACTACTCAAATTAACGTCAAGGATTAATGGATCATTCCCACTTGTTACGACAAATCAAGCAAGTAGAAAAAATAGCCCAAGCTTCGAAGATACAACGAATGTTATCCCATCCGATTAAGTATCTCTTCGCTATTTTACACAGGAAATTAATTTATCCTTTTAGCGGGAGCATAACCACCAAAAGCACTACTTTCTTTGGGGAAGATATGCATCTGTTATTGCCTGCCAGTACGGATATATATTTGACAGGCGGTAAATCTCATGAATCAGAAATTAGGCTAGCAAAATTTTTGATTCATAACTTAACTAAAGGAGATTGCTTTGTAGATGTAGGGGCACATTATGGCTACTTTACTTTATTAGCCTCCAAGTTGGTAGGTGGAACTGGTGCCGTCCATTCTTTTGAAGCGGCTAGCACCACTTATGCTATGCTCGAAAAAAATAGTGCCGCCAAAGAAAACATCAAGTATTATCACAAAGCTATTGCGGATCAAAAGGGACATATAACTTTTTATGAATTCCCTAATTTATACTCTGAATATAATTCTATTGATATCAAACAGTTTAAAGATAATTCTTGGTTTTCTAAATTAAGCCCTCAACAAGTAAGTGTCGAGACAATTGATCTGAGCAGTTTTTTATCTCAAAAAAGGCTATCCCCAAAATTAATTAAAATAGATGTGGAGGGAGCAGAATTAAAAGTAATAAAAGGAATAGTTCACTATCTACAACAACATACCCCTTTAATTGCTATGGAGTATTTAAAGTCTGAAAGAAATAATGTGGTTCATCAGCAAGCAGTCAAATTACTTAGTTCTTTAGGCTATACTTATTCGATTATTAATACGGATGGTTTATTAGTAGAGTGCGAAGACATTGATGCTTATTTGGTAAGTCATCAATTGGAATCTGATAATATTGTTTTTTGTAAAAATAGAGTTGTTGCTAATAACTGATTTTTTTTACATTATTGACATCCTAACAAATGTCAACATTGAGGGATAGATCATTAAGTAATTTTGGGGAGACTGTTAAAAAAACTCTGTGTCTCTGTGCCTCCGTGTTCAACTATAGGCGCTTAGCCCGTAAATCCATATTCACCAAAATAGCCATCGCCATAAAAAAGAACGAACCCACCTTATCGGTCTCCACCATATCATTAATTAATAAAATAGCATCTATAGCAACGATAGATAAAATAGCCATTAATACAATTCTTCGATAAGCTATAGCTGTTGTTTGATGATATAAACGTTCTCCCAATAATAGGGTATAAAAACAGAGCAGTAAAAAAATCACCAATCCAATGATACCTTGCTCAATAGCCACCATTAAAAAATAGCTGTGGACGCCTGAATGTTCGGGATTATCACTTACATAGGTGGAAAAGCTATTGACCGTATATGGGACATAAAAGTCATAAAAATTGCCAGGTCCAAATCCCATCCAAGGTTGCTCCTTGACCATATGAAAACCAGCTACCCAGCGATAGACCCGCTCCATGGTCGAAATGTCTTCTCCTTTCGCGGTGGCTTCTATTAGATTATCAAATTTTTTGTGGGAAATCGTTTTATTAAAGTCTGGTGCAAAGTCCAAATACTTGTTATCTGTAGATACATAAATTACCCCTGCCAAACCGGCTATAATCGCCAAGCCTATCGCTACTTTCATCAAGCGCAAACGAATAATAAAATAGGCGCCTGCTGCTAATACTAAACTGACATAGGCTGCTCTTGTATAGGTTAAGTAAACGGCTATTAAAAATATAACAATACAAACGACCAAGCCCAACCACTTCCAACTCCATTGCTCATACCAAGCAGTTGCATACCACAAATAAGGAAAGAATAAAACTAAAATGGCCGCATAAGAAACATGATTCCTATAGAAGGGCTTTAATACAAAATTGACTTCTTCAAAAGAAAATCCAATAGCAGCATGTCGAATTAAAATAATAATGACTGTGAATAATAAAGCACTAAATACGCACCAAAAAAATAGTCGTATATGCACTTCCGTTTTCAGCAAATAGCCCGCTAAAAAATAGAAGGTAATG
>CALJIY010000028.1 GCA_937973945.1 uncultured Saprospiraceae bacterium
CTCGGCTGTCAGACATACGAAGTAGACCACAGGATATGTCAGATTGCAATCTGGGTCAAAATCTAGGAGTCAACATCATACGTCTGACTTTTGACAGCGCAGCGTTCTGACAATAAAATGGTCTGACAGCAAAGCGGTCTATAAAAAAATAACTAATGAGAGACCTACAACGTACCAAAGCCCAACTATCAAGAGAAGCGATAGGGCGCTTATATATTTCGATGCGACACTTGTTTATTCGAGGAAGCTACAAGCCTTTGGGCGTATCAGGGGAAGCAATGATCGAAGCATTGCAAGCATTAGAACCGGAGATTTACGGATCTATTAATGATCCAGAAAAAGTGGAATTGAATGGTTTATTTTATGTGTTTCAGCGATTGCCAGAAGGGATAGAGGAATGCCGTTATGTAAAATTAATCTCAAGGGAAGGCTTTGAGACCTCTAACTTTCCTGCTATTGTCCCTGCCAAGAGAAGACGAGATTGTTATCGAATTGATGAAGAGCAAATGTTTGTGGAAATGACGAGAGGGCGTAGTGACATTTATGATATTTTGACCCACCTTACATTCTTATACATAGAAGCAGAAAAAATTCGAAGGAATAGTATTAACCATCGAGGAGAGAAGAAGCGGGAATGGTTAATGCTAGAAGAGGCTGTCAAGAAAGAAGCGGCTAATACAGAGTTTAACGAAAATGTTGCCTATACATATCTAAGCACTATATTAGGCAGGACTTATGATGAAACCTTAGCTGCTTGTGAGCGCTTTTCCAATGCAAGTAAAGTGAATAGTATCTTTCACATTGTCTACTGGCTAGGCAAGCTATCTATGGAAGAGCACTTCGACAAAAATGATCGAGAAATCACCTTCTCTTCTTCTTTAAGAAAGAATATTGGACACCATGTCTATGGAGAATTATGGGCACAGCATATCAAATCTTTTTTACAAGAGAAGGATTTATTAAATAGACCCATACATATCATTAGTGCCAATCTACATAGTGTGATGAACTCCCTATATGGTGCTGCCGTAAAAGGACATAAAAAGAAAAAACAATCTTTAGAAGATATTGCCCTAGCCATAAACGATAGTGATACCCTAAGCAATAAAGTAAAAAGTTATGCACTAAAAAATGGTATGTACGAAGTAGAAGATACTAGTGGAACGAACATTGCTGTGCAGATTTTTGACACGACTCAACTCGATTTAAACAACCTACCTGCAGATATCTTATACGACAAAAAAATCTTACAAAAGAAACAACCCCTATTACTTGTCATGGATTATGCCTTCGGGGAACAGGCATACGAAACGATGGATGAGTTATTAAAACCTTACGATTGGCAAGACGAGAAAATCAGACTACATATTGAGTCGATTTCCATCATGGGTAAAGCAGGCATTCTGGAAGGAGGCAAAGGGGATTTGATGATCCCTACCGCCCATGTATTTGAAGGCACCGCAGATAACTACCCATTCAAAAATGCTTTTTCGGTAAAAGAATTTGAAGGTCATGGCATTCCTGTTCTCGGCGGACCGATGATTACCGTCTTAGGTACTTCTCTTCAAAATGAAGATATTCTAAGATATTTCAAGCTGTCTTCTTGGCAGATTGTTGGCTTAGAGATGGAGGGGGCACATTATCAAAAAGCCATCCAAGCCGCTTCTAAAATAAGAAATAATATCTCCGAAGATGTGATTCTACGATATGCTTATTACGCCTCTGATAATCCGATAAAAACTGGTAGCACCCTAGCTTCTGGAAGCCTTGGCGCAGATGGCGTTAAGCCAACTTATTTGATTACTCAAAAAATATTGAATCATATTTTTTTGGGTTCTAAGTAGCTTTTCTTATTAGACAGCCTCTGAATAGATGTTCCGTTTTAATTAAATTATGTTAGCACCAAGCGTGCTAACACAATGTAGGACGACAATATGCGTGATACAACCTTATGAATGAAACTCATCAATAGCCTGAATACTTTTCATACTATTCTTATCTCTTTTCCTATAAAACTATTCTACTTTTGATTCTAAATCAGTTACATGGTAGAAATACGTCATTTAAAATTAATCACAACTATTCATAAAGCAGGTTCCCTGAGCGAAGCCGCTAAGGTTTTACATTTAACGCCCTCTGCCTTAAGTCACCAACTCAAGCAATTAGAATCATCTCTTGATACTGCTATTTTTTATCGAACGAATAATCAATTATTGTTCACTCCTTCTGGAAAAGAATTCCTAAAATCTGCCAAAGAAATTCTCTCACAATTGAGTCAGATGAAAGATCGGATCCAAGATATCGAGGAGGTGCAATTGGAAAAATATATTCATGGCTTTTCACAAGAGGAAACCAGAAGATTATATGACCAAGCTTCGTCCATTGAACAATTTTTACATTGGGATTCTACCTGGCCAGATGATTCCCTTATTTTAGAAGCAGGTTGTGGCGTAGGCGCACAGACAAAAATTATCGCTCCTAAAAATCCAAACTCAAAATTTATTGCTGTTGATCTTTCTGAAAAATCATTGAAACAAGCAGCTAGTTCCATCCAAGAATTGGATATCAAAAATGTGGTCTTTCAAAAAGCAGATATTAAGAAATTACCCTATGCAGATAATCACTTTGATCACGTCTTTGTTTGCTTTGTGTTAGAACACGTCTCTCAACCAATACAAGTGCTTAAAGAATTAAAAAGAGTACTAAAAACTGGAGGCACGATCACTGTTATTGAAGGAGATCATGGCTCTACCTATTTCTATCCAGATAGTGTAGACGCTCAAAACGCTATTCAAGCACAAGTTAATTTACAACAACAAAATGGCGGGAATGCCAATATAGGAAGGTCCATTTTTCCAATGCTACAAACAGTAGATTTCAAAGATATTATAGTCAACCCTAGACAAATTTATGTAGACGAGTCAAAACCAAAACTAGTAGAAGGCTTTATTAAAAGTACATTCACCGCGATGATCAAAGGCATTGCAGAAGAAGCCATTGCCAAGAAAATAATTTCCAAAGAAACCATGTCTAAAGGCATTAAAGATCTCCTCCAAACAGCAAACGGCGGAACTTTCTGCTACACCTTCTTCAAAGGAAAAGGTACGAAGAGTTAAATCCTAAATTCTAAATAACAAAACCCAACCATAAGAACAGGACAGCACATAAAATCAGTAAATCCTAAAAATCCAGTCATCCTAAAAATCCTAGTCCGTTTTCAAATTTAGGATGCGCCCATAAGACAGTTCAATCCGCTCTCGACTAACAGTCCCCTCCTCCACCATCTTAACAATAGCCTTCACCGCCCGAGCAGGAATCGTCTCATCATACTCAATGTTATTACCAAAGACCAAAACATCCACCCCTGCCTCAATACTCTTTTGTAAAATAGTTTCAAAATCATAAATAGCATTGACTGCTTCCATTTGTAAATCATCAGAAAAAACAAGGCCATTAAACTGCCAATCTTCTCTTAATATTTTATGAATTACTTTTTCGGATAAAGTAGCAGGATAGATCGAATCTAGTTGATTATTTTTCACATGGGCCGTCATAATCGCCACTTGATAATCCAATGCACTGAGTGCTTTAAAAGGAGCTAATTCTTCTGTTTGCCAATACTTCGTAACATCTGTAATACCATAATGAGAATCTGCATCCGAACTACCATGTCCTGGGAAATGTTTGAGCGTGGATAAAATACCTTGAGCGTCTTGTTCTTTGATCCAAGC
>CALJIY010000029.1 GCA_937973945.1 uncultured Saprospiraceae bacterium
CTCAGCAGAAGGCATGACTACATCTTGTAAAATTTTATTGACGGGTTGCGCAAATAGAGAAATGGAAAGAAAACAGGATAGAAGAATAGTATATATTTTAGCGTTCATTGGTGAATAGTTTTTTGTTGTGTAATAGAGAAAGAAGGCATTGTTTTTAATGAGTAACTACAAATGATTTAGTCAATCGCTGTTTTTGATTCCATACCTGAATGTAATACAGTCCTGCGGTCCAATCACCACAATCAATGGAGAGTTGTTGAATAGATTTTTCTTGATAGAGTAGCTTACCCGATAAAGAATAGATTAAAACATTTGCTGGCTGTTGAGTAATCTGCAGATTTAATTGCTGTTTAACAGGATTAGGATGAATAGTAAAAGAAAGAGTTTCTTTTGTTGAATTTGATAAAGGTGTTTGCACTCCTATAGACCTTAATTTTGGAGATTGATTTATAGCTGCCAAATCATCACACATTGTTCCGCCAGCAGTCAGTCCAGATCGAGCACCATCGGATGATAATACAGCTGCCATGCGCTTATACTGCCCTTTAGTAAACATATATCCACCTGTTGTATTATCCATGAAATTAACCGTCATTTCTACAGGATAACCATCACATAAACTAAGATGTCGATAATGAGTAATTCTACCATAGTTCGGTGCATTATGAATAGGCGTGTCCCAAACTCCATCATCTCCGCAAGGTTCTGTATCGCTCCATAGTTCTTTCAATCCAAGGTAGCTTCCTACTAGATGCGTAAGAGTGCTTCCATTATTATAAGGCGCAGTCGCCGTGCCTGTTGTTCCAAAAAAACGGTAATCAATCACGATACCGTCCGTCGCCACATCCCCACTTGGTAATTGGCTATAACCACTAATGGAGTCTATCATTGGAGCAACCCAAACATTTAATACATTGGTTGGATCAATAACAGTTGCACCAGTTAAAAACTTGACTACATCATCTTCAAATTGATTAGTACTACTTGGTACATAATTGATACCAGCTAAACCATTGATATTAGCTAAACAAAAACTAATATCAGAGCGATCGGGACGAAGTTTAGAAAAATGAGCAAGGCTATCTAGTACCAGAAGATCAGTACTGTTAATTGACAGATCTCCAAAATCTCGATTTAAGGCAGCTAATTGAGAATAGATTTGTTCCGTAGAAATTTTCTCCTGTTCATTAGAATAAACAACATGAAAAACAATAGGAATGGTAATTTTTTCTTGTAGACCATTGAGCGTAAAGTCTGCAATTTGTTTTTCCATTTGCTGCAAACGAAGTTTCCATTCTGTATTCTGGTATATTTTCTGTTGATGAATAGATTGGGTAGCAAAGTGTCGTTGAATTTCTTCTTGTGCTTGAAGAGAAAGATTACCTGCTAAAGAGAAGAAAAATGCAAAAAGGGGTAGAAAATTCGTTGTTTTCATATTCGATATTTTAAAGACCTCAATACTTCTCCATTACCTAATGGAGCAATTCATTAAGATTTATATTATTTGGCAATAAGGGTAAAAGGATTTTGCCAATAATAGATTTAAGCTAGCCATCAAAAACGATAAATAATAATATAGTAGCTATGAAAACACATAGCCATTACTTACTAATGGCAAGACTAATAAATGTCGATTCTCTTTAAATAAAATGTAAGACTAAGGAGTGGAATTTTTTAAGCTTGTTCTTTGATACTATTTTTTGGGGCGAACAAGCGATTCATTAGGTATTGTTTCCAAGTTAGTCAACTTATGAGCATAACAAAGTTGGTGGTGTAAAGCAAGGTGTGATAAATTGTACAATTTATTACAAGATATATACTTAATAATCGGTAGGGGGATATATAGATTCGTACAAATGTAATACTTGGTAATGTAATATTCAAACAATAGACTTGTTTCCAAATAATTAACACCTATATGAAAATATCTTTTTCCGCTAGCATCCCATCCGCAAGCGGGTCACTAGATTCCTCGAATCTAGTTCATCTCCAAAAAATAAGTCCGTAGCGGGGCTATGCACTGATTTTTTGGAGAAAACTAGCAAAAAAATCTATAATTCATATACGTATTCCTTATTTAGGAACAAGTTTAAGGGATTGCAATTTTAAAAATGTAAATTTATTTATTTCGTATTTCGTACATACGTAAATGAAGTGTTTTCCTTGAAGTTGTTCAAGAAAAAGACAGTCACCAAATTATTAATATGATCCAGTACTTAAAAAAAGAGGCCGGCCAGTTGGTCGAAGTGCAGGAAGCGGAAGTAAACTGCTGGATTAATATTAGCCCTCCTTTCAGTCAAGCAGAATTGGTTGAAATTTCCGAAAAGTACTATGTTCCATTAGATTTCTTAACGGATTCATTAGATATTGATGAACGATCACGGTATGAGCGAGAGGAAGAAGTGCGCTTAATTGTAGTCAATACGCCTATTTTAAATGATAGTGTACGGGAAGAAGAATCTATTTATCTAACGGCGCCAATCGGTATTATATTGACAATCGAACATGTCATTACGATTACTGCGCATCCAAATCCTGTATTAGATTTATTTTTACAAAATAAAGTTAAAAATTTTGATCCTTCTGACGAACAAATGTTTGTCTTACAAATTTTTGAAAAAAATGTATTACGCTTTTTAAGTTGCTTGAAAAGTCTTAATCTGAAACGTAATCATGTAGAGAAAGAATTATACACCTCTAGTAGAAATAAGGATTTACGTCGACTCTTAGCTATTGAAAAGAGTTTGGTCTATTTCGTAAACACTTTAAGCACCAATGATTTGCTTAAATTGAAAATGAAACGAACAGACTTCCTACATATCCGAAAAGAGGAAGATAAAATGGATTTGTTTGAAGACATCATTATTGACAATAGCCAAGCCTTGGAAATGTCTAATGTGTATACAAATATCCTAAGTGGAACAATGGAAGCCTATGCTTCTATTATTTCAAACAATTTGAATGTCGTCATCCAAAGATTGACCCTCGTCACCATTATTTTGATGGTTCCTACCTTAATTGCTAGTTTTTTTGGGATGAATGTAGATGTGCCTTTCAAATCAGAGAACTCCCCTATTTCTTTTTACGCCATAATTGGCATCTCTTTGCTTATATCTTTGCTATTAGCCTGGTTCTTTCGCTGGAAAAAATTGATATAAATTTGCATTATTGGGATAATTTCACTATTTTGTTAATAGTTAATTAGCATTTTCCACATTTAGTTATCCACATTGTGGAAAAAATACCAATCTATATAAATTATTGATTATCAGTATAAATACAAAGTTATCCACATATTGTGGAAAAGTTTAGTCTTTAAATCTGCTACTTATTAGTATTTTTATATCACTATGACGAAAACGCTTAACTACAATTCAGCGTTTAAGCCTACCTTTCTTTCAACGGACTTACGAGAAATAGTAAAATTAGAAAGAAATTAACTAAAATAAATACACATATACTACTTAAATGTGCCCATCTTTTAGGTAACTATTACCTGTAAGTTTGTGATCATTAAGATAAATACTCAAGCGATCAATTATTGAAACAATATGTTTCTTGTATACATCTAATCATTGCTTTTGTAATCATTACATATATACAATTTACCCTGTACTAATAGAACAATTTGACAAAGAACAGCAACCACTGAAGCAAACAAACATAACTATTGAGAAACGAAGCTAACTTGTCCATCAACATGTTAGTCCTTTAGTTATGAAACACAATCGAGAACGCGATCTATTTTTCAAAAATGGTTCGTAAAGAATAGATGAAGGTCATATGCATTTAGACAAGCTCTTAATCACCTCCAATTACTCTATCCTCTACGCCCTAACAAAAAAGGTAGTCGTAAAAAATTCTATCTGAATACTATGCAAACAGTCAACAAAATTAGCAAAAAGCCAAAAGCGGCTAAAAACAGAAAAACGTACACACACGCAGAAGTACTAGCAGCCTCTACTAATTATTTTAAAGGAGACGACCTAGCCGCTAGTGTATGGTTAAACAAGTATGCCTTAAAAGATACCCATGGCAACTTATATGAATTAACACCTGAAGACATGCATCGCAGGATTGCTAGTGAAATAGCAAGAGCGGAGGCTGCTCATCCTGACCCCTATTCTGAACAAGAGATTTTTGAGGTATTGAAAGACTTTAAATACATCGTTCCGCAAGGCAGCCCGATGGCTGGTATTGGTAATATATTTCAAGTTTCTTCTTTGTCTAATTGTTTCGTGATCGGTAATAGTGCAGATTCTTATGGCGGTATCATGAGAATGGATGAAGAGCAAGCGCAGTTAATGAAGCGTAGAGGGGGGGTTGGACATGATCTATCTCATATCCGACCTAAAGGAAGTCAGGTCATGAACAGTGCCTTATCGTCAACTGGTATCTCCCCTTTCATGGAGCGGTACTCTAATTGTACGAGAGAAGTAGCACAAGATGGGAGAAGAGGTGCTTTGATGCTTTCTATTTCTAGTAAGCATCCAGATGCAGAGGATTTTGTAGATGCTAAAATGGAGCAAGGCAAGGTAACGGGAGCCAACGTTTCTGTAAGAATTGATGATGCGTTTATGAAAGCGGCCATGAGCGGCAAAAGCTACCAACAACAATATCCAATTGATTCAGATAATCCGAAATTTACTAAGGATATAGACGCTTCTAAGCTATGGAATAAAATCATCCATAATGCTTGGAAATCAGCAGAGCCAGGCGTATTATTTTGGGATACGGTGATTCGGGAATCTATTCCAGATTGTTATGCAGACTTGGGATACAAGACGATTTCTACGAATCCTTGTGGAGAAATTCCTTTATGCCCATATGATTCTTGTCGATTATTAGCGATCAATTTATATAGCTATGTAGAGAAGCCGTTTACGGAAAAGGCGTACTTTAATTTTGAAAAATTTGGTAAGCATGTGCAAATGGCACAGCGTATCATGGATGATATTATTGATTTAGAGATTGAAAAGATTGATAGTATCATTGCCAAGATAGAGAACGATCCAGAACCAGACGAAATTAAGTCTGTAGAATATAACCTTTGGAAAAAGATTAGAAAAACTTGTGTCGAAGGGCGTAGAACAGGCGTAGGTATTACCGCTGAAGGAGATATGTTGGCAGCGATGGACATGGCTTATGGTAGTGACGAAGGAATTGCTTTTTCTGTTAAAGTACATAAGACCCTAGCTTTAAATGCTTACCGTTCTTCTGTTGATTTAGCTAAGAAAAGAGGCCATTTCAAAATCTATGATGCTAGTAGAGAAATGCAGAACCCTATGGTCCTGCGTATCAAGGAGGCAGACCCAGCATTGTATGATGATATGGTGAAGTATGGTAGACGAAATATTGCCTTATTGACAATTGCCCCTACTGGTACGACCTCTATGATGACTCAAACGACTTCTGGTATTGAGCCTGCATTTATGGTGGCTTATATGCGTAGACGTAAGGTCAATCCGAATGACAAAAATGTTAATATCACTTTCACCGATGAGGTGGGCGATCACTGGGAAGAATACAATGTTTTCCACCATAAGTTTAGTACTTGGTTAACAGCCAAAGGCTATGATGTGGAAAAGGTAAAGCAGATGCCACAAGAAGAATTACAAAAGATCATTGAAAAATCTCCTTACTATAAGGCGACTGCCAATGATGTGGATTGGGTACAAAAAGTCAAGATGCAAGGCGCTATCCAAAAATGGGTAGACCACTCTATCAGTGTTACCGTTAATGTACCTAATGAGACGACCGAAGATATGGTCAAGCAGATTTACCAAACGGCATGGGAGGCAGGATGTAAAGGCTGTACGATCTATAGAGATGGCTCACGTTCTGGAGTATTGGTAGCGACTACAGATAATGACAAGAGAGAGGAAAATAACTCGGTTTTCAAAGAATCTGCTGCCCCTAAACGACCAGATCGATTAGAAGTAGAAGTCATTAGATTCCAAAACAATCATGAGAAATGGATTGCAATGGTTGGCGTGTTAGATGGTCGACCTTATGAAATTTTTACGGGTCGTGCAGAAGATACTTTTGTTTTTCCAAACTACGTCACGAAAGGCTGGGTCTTAAAGCAAAAAGACGAAGAAGGCAATAAGAGCTATGATTTCCAATACCAAGATAAAGATGGCTATAGAGTAACGATGGAAGGCTTATCGAGATCCTTTGATAAGAAATTCTGGAACTATGCTAAATTAATTTCTGGGGTATTACGTCATGGTATGCCATTGAATCATGTAGTTAGTTTGGTAGATGGTTTATCTACAGAACAAGACCATATCAATACTTGGAAAAATGGCGTAGTCAGAGCTTTGAAGAAATTCATTCCAGATGGTACACAAGCAGCTAAGACGGCTTGCCCAAGTTGCGAGGATAAAGATGGCTTGATTTACAAGGAAGGTTGTTTAAGCTGTAAGAGTTGTGGATATAGTAAGTGTGGGTAAAGAGTTTAGACTTTAAATATAGACTTGGTAAGTTTTAAAAACTTACCAAGTCTAATTCTGCTTACTAACAACTAGGTAAACAAAAAAGGCATATTAAGTTTAGTAAGTCAAAAGGGTCAGTTGGAATTATTCCTTCTGGCCTTTTTTATTTGTTATTCAAAACCAACCAAAGCATCCGCCAACAATCGCATATCTTCTTCTGAATTTTGGAAGTGGGGCGCCACTCTTAAAAAGCCTCCTCTAGAAGAGCAAGTAATGCCTTGTTCCTTTAACAATTCCGAACATTCCAAAGCATGTGGATGATATAAAGAAAGAATACCTGAACGATGTTTAGATTCAAATAAAAGCGGTTTAAAATCTTTATTTTCTAAATGAGCCAAGAAAATATCTTGCAATTTTAGTATTCGCCTGTGAATAAAAGGAACCCCCATTTTTAAATGATTCTCTTTTACCACCTTAGTCAAGCCTTTCAGCAAAGAAATAGGAGAGGTTGCATATTCAAATCTTTTAGCAGTGGTATGTGGATTCCAAGCATGATCCAAATAATCAGGACATTGTTGCATCGTCTCTGCCCCAATCATTACCTGACTCAGTTTAGCTCTAAAAGCAGGGGCTGTATAAAACACCCCTACGCCTACTGGGCCCATCAACCATTTCCATCCAGACGATACCAAAGCCGCAATATTCATCGCTTCTGGATCTATAGGAATCGTGCCTAAACTCTGTGCGGCACAAACAACTAAATCAATCTCATGCTCTTTACAGAGTGCCCCTAACTCCATTAAATCTGCTGCATAGCCACTCGTAAATTGTACATGACTTAAGGCTATAATTCTAGTTTTAGGCGTAATAAAGGCCTTTATGTGTGCTAATTTCCAACTACCGCATTGTGTTTTATCAATTCCTGGATAGGGAACATTTGGAATTAACTTTAACCGTATCCCTTTTTTTCGTGCCTGCAATTTCCAAGGAAAGTGATTGGCTGGGTATTCATGGACAAAAGATAAAACCTCATCTCCTTCTTCGAATGGATACCCTTCTGCTATCATCGAAATGCCTTCAGAAGCATTCTTTACGGCTGCGATATTCTCCGCAGAGGTATTTAGCAATTGACCAAAGGTTTGCTTAAAATCATCCAAAATGGCATCATATTGTTCGATTACTCGATGATGGCCATATTGCTGATGTACTTTTATGAATTCGATTATCTCTTGTGCTGCCGAATGATGTAATTGAGCGACGCCACAATTAGAAAGAAAGATCTTTCTCTTAGTATTTAAAATGGTTTCTTTAGAACCAGGGATAGATGAAGCGGTCATATAATTTATTTAAGGGAGTAGGAAAAAAAAAAACTACCCACTCTGACTTGTCTTTTTTCCTTGTGAGAAATCCTAAAAATAAAGCCGTAGCCCAGCTATGCCTAGATTTTTAGGATTCCTCACAAGAAAAAATTACTGCGCCATAACGGGTACTTTATTTCTTGCCTACTCCCTAAACTTAGAATGTCGCATGCTGGGTGATACTTTGAAAGTAACACCCAGCATGTAGCTTCCTATAGAAAACTTACATTAGGGTACACAAAACTAATGAAAACCAACCATTAAAACATAAATATATTTATAATAAGGTAATATTTCTGATATTTAATGCAAGTAAACAAGCCAATTCAAAAAAAACAAATATTCTGAGTATTGCCCAATACTTTACTCAAAAATAACAGTATCACAATGTTTTCGTAACATAATATTAAGAAATAGGTGTCGTATATTTGCGTCTTAAAATAAAGGAGGAAAAGTAAATAAATTAGAGAAGCCTCGCTAAGGAACGAGGAGATAATAAATTCAGGTTTTTGGGTAGGTTATTTTTTTCTTAGTTTTCTTTTGAAAGAAGGAGTATTGTTGATACTATGACTGATTTCAAAAGGAAAATAAGGGAAAAAGAAACAGCCAAGAATCTGAAGTTATTGTTTCGTCGTTCCTAACAATAAGAACAGCAAAATTTCTTCGTTATTTTTAAATTAAAATCACCGATTATCCAATTAGACCGGCCAAATATTATGGCTTTCTAATAGCTTGTCTAAAAACTTACAACTTATGTTTAAATTTTTGTTTAAAATTTCTCTGGTAGGTATCTTATTTTTTGGTTTAACTACCGCTTGTACAGAAGATGGTACACTAGGAGGAGGAGGCACTCCAATTCCTGTAGAAGAAGAGCCCTTAGGCCCAAGTATTGGTTTAGTAACCGATGCAGGTTTAGTTAGTACGAATTCAACTATTCCAATCAATAGTAGTTTTACGGTTAGAGTTAGCGCTCAAGCAGGAGAAGCTGCCTTGAATACCTTTACGGTGTTAGAAAATGGTTCACCGATTGCTTTTGACAGAATACAAGTAAGTGATTCTGATGTTGGAGCAAATCCAGTATTATTATTAAATGAAACCTGGAAAACAGGCTTCACTTGGGATATAAGCATCGCAGGAGCTTCCGA
>CALJIY010000030.1 GCA_937973945.1 uncultured Saprospiraceae bacterium
ACCCAAGAAGCCACCTCCGCCTCATCTTTCCAATATTCTTTCTTAGAAATCTGAAAAGTACATCCCCTAAAGAGATGCCGCCACAGTCGAGTTAATCGAATAGGAAATAGCTTAAAATAACTAGCAATTCTATAATAAAAGGATTTTATTTTTATTAATAACATTTAAGTTAAATTCCAAATCTCAAATTCCAAATCTCAAATTCCAAAAAATAAAAGTCAAGTCAACATCTAAATCAGCCTAATCCTAAAAATCCACAAAATCCTAATCAAGGACACCCCACCTTACTACGCCGCCCAAAACGCCGCCCACCGATCGTACCAGTCTCCAAGAAATTATAAGTAATCGTAAAATTGGTAATAAAATACCAATCCGTAGGATTCGTATCGCCACGCCCAAAGCCCGTTTTTTCACCAGGACTAATACTCCGATCACTCAATTGGACCGCTATATTCCCCGTACCATCTCTATCAAACAATTGTAAATCAGGATAAGTCAAACTCACATCATCTAAATAATCCGTAAACAATTTTCTAGCGCCAATCTCCAAACCAATATGAATATTTTCAGACAAAGCATATTTAAAACCTAATCCAAAAGGGATCGCCCACTGATTTAATTCATAGGGTGTTCGATCTGGATATTCCGCCAAATTTTGTCCCTCCGTACCTAACTCCTGAAGATCATACAAGCGTCCTTCTATATCGGTCTGCGGATTGAATTTGAAAAAAGTATAACCTGCAAAAAGATAAGGGGAAACAGAACCCGACTGCGGATCAAAGCCTAGTATATTAAATTCTCCTGTCACGCCAACTTCATAGATGTTCGTACTAAAATTGAGATTTCGATCTTGAATCAATTCAATTCTAGAATTCGCATCATTTCCCGATAGGGTCGTATATCGACCATGCACTCGTAAAGCCAACAAATGATTGAAATTATATCGAACCAATGCCCCAGCCGAAAGATTGGTTTCTTTAAAATCAATGGTGCTGGAATTGGAAGATAATTCCCCTCTATAATTGGAACTACCAATAGATGCACCAATTTCAAAAAATTGTGCATGTACGATTAAAGGGAAACAAAGTAAAAAGAACAAGATTAATCTATTCATCTGATAAATTGATTGATTCCTTAATTAAGAGACAGGGATGGGGAGCGGTAGCTAAAGTGTCGGACACCTTAGAAGGTGTCCGACACTTTTTTAACTTCACAAGTAAGATAACAGTCTCTGTATATCTTAATAAAACGAAAAAATTACTTATTAGAGTATACCAAATATTCCCAAGGCCCCAATTCCATAGTTTGTCCTTTTTCCAAATTGGTATTTTGTCCAGAGAATAGATTCGTATAAGTCCCCGCTGTAAAACCATCTGAAAGCGTAATGTTTTGATTATCAGTCGATAAATTGAGAATGACCACGACCTTGTCTCCATTTTTAGAACGACTAAAAGCATAGACAGATTCATCTGCACCAGTCGGTATTTTTACTAAAGGACCACCATGCGTGCCGTTCCATAAAGCTTGATTGCGATGCTTTAAATCGAATAGTGCTTTATAAAAGGCAGCGTATTTGTAATCACCCCAGTCAATCGTTTCTTTTTCAAAAAACTCCAATTGATTATCCATCGCACTTTCCATACCAGAATACACTAAGGGCATTCCATCAAAAGTAGCGGTAAGCACAGCGAAGGTCTTATGCCCTGCGCCCATCCGTTGCATCTCTGTTCCAGACCAAGAATTTTCATCATGATTGGAAGTAAAATGCATATGATAACCACTAGTATAATCGGCTGCTTTTTTAGCTAGTACCTTATCAATATCCAAGGCAGTTGTTTTAGCTTTTCCTTCTTCCAAAGGATGTACCTTATTTACGCCTTGAGAGGCAGCTATGGCGTTAAGGATATGATGCATCTCCCATCCATAATCCATTACAAAAGCCCCATTGTTAAGAATGGCTGGTACTTCTGCTTCTGCAAACAAGAAAATAGGTTTGATCGCATACAGGGCGTCTGAACAATCTGCCCAGAAATCCACTGGTACTCCATGTGCTACATCTACTCTAAACCCGTCAATTCCAATATCTCTAACCCAAAAAGACATGGCGTCAATCATGCCTTTACGCATAGCAGGATTATCATAATTAAAATCTGCCACATCTGTCCAGCCCCAAGATTTGCCCGTATTATAATCTATTGGGTCTGTAATTTTACCATCTGGTCCTTTTGTATACCAATCTGGATGCTCTGTAATCCAGTTATTATCCCAACCACTATGATTGGGTACCCAGTCAATAATACAGTACATTCCAGCATCATGAATGGCTTGTAGCATATGCTTAAAATCTTCCATGGTACCGTGATCTGGATTGGTTTCATAATAATTACTAACTGCATATGGGCTACCCATCGAACCCTTTCTATTGGTTTTACTAATCCCATGAATCGGCATAAACCAAAGAATGTCTATCCCCATTTCCTTTAACCTAGGAAGATGCGCCTCGAATGCTTTGAAGGTGCCTTCTTCTGTAAATTGACGTAAATTCACTTCATAAATAGTCGCATTTTTATGCCACTCTGGTACTAAAGGTTTGGTAATTTCTACGACCTGTGGTGGGTGTACTTCTTTAATTTCTGGCTCTACTGCTGTAACTACTGGTTCCGTTATTACTTGTTTAGCAGTGTCGCATGCAGCGAAGGATAGTAGGAGTCCTACTAAAAGGAATTGGAAAAAAGGATTTGTTTTTAGTTTCATACTTATATTTAGTTTCATACAATATTTTTTCATGCTCAATGTAATTGTGTTAGCTCTGATTTGAACAATCTATTTTTTACCAAAAATAGATTGTTCAAATCGAACTAACATAATTTTTCATTGATAAGACAGAGAAGTTATGTTAGTTCAATTTTTCTCTTCTAATAACTTCAGTAGTACCCCATTCGTCCAGCCGAATCCATCCTGCACAGGATATTCTCCACCACCGGTTTCTAATTCCATATCTACTACATTATATTTTTCTAATAGCTTGCCTGTTCGTTTATATATTTTATCATTCAAAGCAATCCATCTATTAGCAATGGTATTAGCGAGTTCCTCTTGCTGGTAATTTCTTAGCCCGCTGATGCTCATCCATTGTAGCGGCGCCCATCCATTTGGATAGTCCCATTGCTCGCCAGTAGCATTGAGGGTAGATACTAGGCCACCCGCTTTTAAGAAATCGGTTTCGATAATTTTAGCTGCCCTCACTGCTTGATCAGCAGTGGCGATCTTGGCTTCAAAGGGAAACATTCCAGCTAAAGATGGAACGGAGGTATGTTGCTTTGTTTTAAAGTCGTAGTCCATAAAGAACCCTTTTTCCTCATTCCAACAATATTTTTGTATCGCTTCTTTTCGCTGTAAAGACAAATTATAGTAATGAGCAGATTTTTCGTTATCATTATTTACAGCATGACCTAGCGCTATCACATGTTCTAAGTTATAAAGTAAGGAATTCAAATCTACGGGTATAATATCCGTTGTATGAATCGTTGATAGATTTTGAGCATCTTTAAACCATCGACTACTAAAATCCCAACCAGATTCACAAGCAGAGCGTAGGTCTTTGTATACTTGTTGAGCAGGTCGATCACTTTCTTGTACAGTTAATACATCTTCTCGATGACTCTCTGCTCTAGGGTAATCTCCTTGATCCCAATATCGATTTAGATAGATGCCATCTTCTAAATACACTACTTTATCATGAGCAGGATTAGTAGCATTGACCTTAGCTAGGCCCTTCATCCAAAATTGATATTCTTTTTCTAACTGTGGTAAATATTTTTTGATAATATAATCTCCTTTAGACTCAGATAATAAATGGACCATTTTACCAAAGAAAGGCGGTTGAGAACGACTTAAAAAATAGGTTCTATTTCCATTAGGTATAAAGCCCACTTTATCAATTAAGTAGGCAAAGTTTTTGATCATATTTTCAATCATATCGGCTCTGCCAGCAGACTGTAGTCCTAGCATCGTAAAATAACTATCCCAATAGTAAATTTCTCCAAAACGCCCACCTGGAACAATATAAGCATTAGGCAATGGAAATAAGGAGCCCGTCTCATCTTTATCAGGCTGGCGGGTCAATACGGGCCAAAGACTATTGATATGCTGACTCACGCTTTTGCTAGTATCTGCTTTAAAACCAGAGGCGTATTTTTTAGGAGTATCAAAATGAGTGGCAATAAATTGATCTAGTTGAAAATTAGGCGCATCTTTTGCTGTATTATATGCACGCATTATTTCTTTTGTAGATTTCTTTGGCGTACAATCAACAAAGGTCTTACCATCAGGAAAGACCTTGTTCATTTGAACCGCTTCAAATAATTCTCCAAATCGTTCATTAGGTGGTAATTCTCTCCCTTCATCTATTTCTATCCCCTCTTTAGTCGAATTATTAAAGGTAACTGGTTCAGAAACAATAGGTTGTACTTGTTTGCAAGCTATAGTTAATGATAACCATATAAATAAAACTAATACTTTTTTCATGTTTAATTGTGTCAATTAGATGGCAAAAACCTGCTAAATATGGAGCGCTAAAATAAGGAAATATTTCTTATTTTCGTTATCTAACAAGTATGCATGATACCTGCTGAACACTGATTTGTTAAAAAACCAAGAAACTAGCTCTACAACAATGGAAAATAATACTTGCCAAACAGGTAGTCTACAACTTTATCGGCCATCCAATGACATGCCCTGGAATGAGCATCGCATTAAACATTTATATAAGCGAATAGGATTTGGCGCAGGGACAGAGCAAATAAAAAAAGCATTGGCTTCTGACCCACAAAGCCTTGTCAATCAATTAATACAAGGAGCTATAGCTGCACCTATATTTGAAGCTCCAGAATGGTTACCTTTAAATTTTCTGGATTATAAGGAAGACGAAGATCGAATTAATGAAAATATTAGTGGCTGGATGCATAAGTGGTTAGGAGATATGGTCGAGCACAATGTACGAGGTAAATTAATTTTGTTCTGGCACAACCATTTTGTAGCGCAATTAGAAACTTATTACTTCCCTTCTTACCTATATGACTACCATCGAATTTTACAAACAACGGCATTAGGAAATTTTAGAGACTTTGTCTATGACATGGGCAAAAGCACGGCCATGCTTTTATTTTTAAATGGAGCAGAAAATACGAAGTATGAACCCAATGAAAACTATGCTAGAGAACTATATGAATTATTTACTTTAGGAAGAGATAATGGTTATACCCAAGAAGATATTGAAGAAACGGCAAGAGCCTTAACGGGTTGGAATAATATGCCCAATTGGGGAGAGGCTATACAATATTCTGAAGATACCTTCGATAATGAACAGAAAACTATATTTGGCTTAAAGGGTAATTGGGGCTATGATGAAGTGCACGAAATTTTATTCACTCGACGAAAGGAAGAAATTTCCAATTTCATTTGTGAAAAAATTTATAAAGCTTACGTTAATCCTGAACCGGATACGGCGATTATTGCTCAATTAGCAGAAATATTTGTAGAGAACAATTGGGAGATTGCACCTGTTTTGCGGCAACTATTTAGGAGCGAGCATTTTTTCTCAGAAGCTAATATGGGGGTCATTATTAAAAGTCCCTACGATCTGTTCTTAAATTATTTTAATGAGGTCGACTATCAGCTTACAGAAGGAGAAGAAGTAGGCGCCATCCATTATTTTACAGGTATGCTAGGACAAGAATTGGGACTACCTGTTGACGTTGCGGGTTGGCAAGGAAATCGAACTTGGATTGATACTGCCCGACTCACCGGTCGATGGCGAATTTTGAGTTGGAAAGTCTATGATACCATGGAAAAATTCCCGACTCGGTTTTCAGATTTAGCATTAGAATTAACAGGGGAAAATACCAATGATCCAGCCTTAGTGACGCAAAAAGTCATAGACTATTTTTTGCCAGTAGCTTTACATACGCCAGAGCTATACGAAAAAGCCACCACTATTTTTAAAGCCGATATTCCCCAAAATTATTTTGATAGTGGCGAATGGAATTTGAATTGGGATAGTGTGCCTTGGCAAATGACTTCCTTGATTCAATATATTATTCGAATTCCTGAGTATCAGTTAATGTAGGGGGAGAAGTCAGAACGCTGCTCTGTCAGAGGTCAGACCGCTGCGCTGTCAGAGACGAGCTGCGTCAACAATATGCGTCTGACATCTGACAGTTCCATTAGCGTAAGCTAATAGGAACGGTCTGACATCTGACATCTAAAAAAAAGAAAATGAAAAGCAAAAATCAACGATACGGAAGCGCACTCCAACATGGCACCGCTCATAATGAAGATCATGAACGCTGGAGCAGAAGAAGTTTTTTGAAAAAGGTAGGTATTGCAAGTGGCGCATCTATGTTATTTGGGCATATACCCGTAGCGGCCTCTATGGTATCGCCTTTAACCAAGGCATTAGAAAATTCAGAAACAGATCGGGTATTAGTTTTAATTCGGTTGAAAGGAGGGAACGATGGATTAAATACTATTGTGCCACTATACGACTATAGTAAATACTTACAATACAGGCCAACACTTGGGTTAAAAGAAAATGAGATTTCAAAGTTAACCAGTGCCATTGGTATCCCTAAAACGATGGACCCCTTACTTCCACTTTGGGAAGAAGGGCAGATGAAAGTGGTTCATAATGTAGGGTATCCAGAACAAAATTTATCACATTTTCGATCTTCGGATATATGGGCATCTGCTAGTGATGCTAATACGTTTACCTCATCTGGTTGGTACGGACGAATAATAGCAGCGGAGCATCCAGATTTTTTAAGTAATCCACCTACCATACCACCTGCTATACAAATAGGCGGTGCGGCCAATTCCTTATTCAATGATGAGGAAATGACGAATTTAGCGATCTCCGTACAGAACCCAGAAGAGATTGCAGAGATTGCTAAAACGGGCCATTTATTTAGCTTGGCTAATACCCCTGATTGCTATTATGGAAACCAAGTCAGCTTTGTGAGATCAGTGGCTAATAATACTTTTTTCTATGCAGGTATTTTGTCAGAGGCGTACAAATCTTCTTCTAATTCCGTGGAATATAAAGGAGTGCTTGGCGAACAATTAGCAACCGTGGCACGACTCATTAAAGGAAACTTAGGAACTAAATTATATATGGTCACTTTGGATGGCTTTGATACGCACGCCAATCAAGAACAGAACCATCCTCAATTATTAGCAGAACTATCGGAGGCCATTAGAGACTTCTATTATGATTTAAGTACGGCGGGAAAAGATAAAGATGTTTTATCCATGTCGATTTCTGAATTTGGCAGACGCATAGAAGAGAATGGTTCGCAAGGAACGGATCATGGGGCAGCTGCTCCCATGATGTTATTCGGTGCAGGATTAGAGGGCAGTGGATTTGTGGGAGAAGCCCCCGAATTAGATGCGGTCGATGAAGTTGGAAATTTAAATCATACCACAGACTTTAGAGCGGTTTATGCAACGGTTTTAGAAAACTGGCTCTGTTTAGATGGTGCTAAAGTGGATACTTTATTAGGGGCGTCTTTTACAAGATTACCAGAATTAGGCATAAGCTGTAACAATCAAATAACTTCTACGAAGGGTATTCCTCAGCAACAATTAAAGCATGAGGCTAGGTATACTGCAAACGGAAATATTCAAGTATACTATGAGTTAAAAGAAGGCGCTTTTGTCAATGTGCAGATCATTAATTTACTAGGTCAACCTGTCACTACTTTGGTCAATAGTTATCAGTCATCAGGCGCCCATCAGGTTGATTTTTATGCTAAACGAACGATTGCTAAAGGGCAGTATTTTTATAGATTGCGGGTAGGGGATCGGGTGTATAGTCAGCCGTTTGTTTTGCGATAAGATTATCGCAGATTTAGCTAGGCTCAATTCAACACGGAGTTACTTCGTAACCACGCAGATGACACGGATTTTTGTAGGTCGTGAGCGACTTAGACACTTATTAATGGCAAGTAGAATAAAATAGTCAACATCACTCACGACCTACCTAGATCCGTGTCATCCGCGTGACTGCGAAGCAGTTCCGTGTTGAATAACATCTAGTATAGCATCTATTAGGTAAGTCTCTAACTCTTCTGCACCAGCAACAAACCACCAATAATCAGCAGCGCACTATAAAAGTGATACGGAAAAATACTAGCCCCAAAAAAAACAGCAAATAGCGCCGTAAACATAGGAATTGCATTCAAAAAGACCGCCCCACGAGCAGCCCCAATATCATTAAGCGCATAGTTCCAAAAATAGTAGGCGAGGGCAGTGCCCGGGATGCCCATTCCAAAAGCAGCGATCCAAAATCGGGAAGGTAAGGTAGCCATTGGAAAAGCAGACTCAAAAGGAAGTAAGCAAATAAAGCCCACCAAACAACATAGATTCGTTAAGCTAGTAAAACTCAAATTGCCCAAATTAGCAGAATACTTTTTTATCCAAATATTTTGCAAGGCAAATAAGCTAGTCCCCATGATTAAAATCAAATCGCCTTTATTAAAATTGATATCGAGTACAGCTTGCAGATCCCCTTTAGTCAGTAGATACACGATACCTATAAATGCTAGTACAATACCAATAATTTGCCTTGAATTAGCTTTGTATCCTTGTAAACAGACGGCAAGCAAAAGGGTCATAGCAGGATTGAGACTGACAATCAAAGCG
>CALJIY010000031.1 GCA_937973945.1 uncultured Saprospiraceae bacterium
AAAACTTCCGATACAGAATATTGTTCAAAAGCATAGTTGGTAGCTTCTGGTGTTGGACTTAAAAAGTAAGTGCAAAAGAGGATAATTAAAAAAATATACTTCATGTTATTGTTCTAATATACCTTGTGGTTAAAGGAATTATATCTAATTTTTGTAAATTATGAATGAGAAATTATGAATCCACTAAACGTTAAAAATCCAGTATGTACGTCCTGTTGGTTATTCATCATTCATCATTTTCCATTCATCATTAAGAACTTACGTCAGATCGAGGACATCTCGTTGTCAAAGTCATAAATCTGACATCTGACAGTTCCGAAGTATTTCGAAACGTTCTGACTTCTGACTTCTGATTTTTGACCTATAAACCCCAATCTTATGAGAAAATGTTGTTTTGACAGAATTCTTCCCGCTGACCTCCTAAATAAAAAGCCAACTTCTAGAGGTTTAGCCCCAATAGATTCCCTTTGGGAAAACGGTAAAACTTTAAAGGTATATTTTTTAGAAGGAAGCCCTCAGCAAAAAGCCTTCGTACAATCCGTGGCTGTGCAATGGTCAGAATATGCCAATATACACTTTGAATTTACGGAGATCCAAAGCGAATCAGACATAAGAATTACCTTTGACCCAAATGATGGCGCATGGTCGACAGTGGGTACAGATGCCTTACAAGTATGGCAAACAGAACCTACCATGAACCTGGGATGGCTAGATGAGGCAGTCGTGTTACATGAATTTGGACACGCGATAGGCCTGGGACATGAACATCAAAATCCTATCGGCGGTATTCAGTGGGATAAAGAAACCGTCTATAGAGAACTTGCTGGCCCGCCGAATTATTGGACTAAAGAAGTGGTAGACAATAACCTTTTCAATAAATACCAAGAGGATCAAATACTAGCATCAGCGTTAGATCCTTTGTCGATTATGATGTATCCTATTTCGGAAAATTGGACCCTCAATGACTTTTCCATTGGATTCAATCCTGCCTTATCAGAACAAGATAAAGCATTTATTGGAACGGTTTATCCATTTGACCAACCAGTTGTAACGCCTCCAATAGAGACACCTCCAATAGAAGAAGAGGAAGAAGAACCTACTACTCCTTCCATTCCTAATTTAGCAGTAAGTAAGTTCTATCTATACAATGGCGCTATCAATCAACCGGGAGAGGTGCAGACGCTTAGTTTCTTAGTCTCCCAAGAAGCAAGATACATTATAGAAACTACCGGAACTACGGACCTAGTGATGTCTTTATTAGGCCCAAGTGATCCTACCAACGTCCTAGAATCAGATGATGATAGTGGTACCGATAGGAATCCTCAAATTAAACGCGTATTGACTCCGGGCAAATATTTTTTGCAAGTTCGACACTATGACCAAACAGGTACAGGTTCTTTCCGTATAAGTATAGTTACAGCGGAGAGTATTGATTTAGAAATCAGCAATCAGATGTCAGATCGTCCTTCCAGGACTGTCTGAATTTAGACGTAAGGCGTTGATAACGTAATACTTGTATGCCCTTTATCGGGTGCCGTCGCGATTTGGTGTACTCGTGCAGTAGGTACGGCATGTGACAAATAGTACTTCACATACCGTACCTACGGCACGAAAATCAATAAATAGGTTTCTTTTCTACCGACATTTCGTACCTACGGCACGGCCTTCTACATTAAACGACGGTTACACCCTTGCTAACAATATTACAGCATAGCGTTCTGACTTCTCAGGCTGGCCACTAATAACTTTGAGTCATATGTAGCCGCCAAATTTATTTGGCAGGCTCTATATAAGCCTTTGATTATTAGCATTTTGAACCGACCAAATAAATTTGGTGGTTACGTAAAATGCATTTGCGGTCAACCTGTTCTGACACCTGACTTCTAAAAAAGAAGAATAGCCAATCATCAATGAATAAACATCTACCAATTTTAGATTGGTTGCCTAAGTACCAAAGAAAATATTTATCTACAGATATTCTAGCCGGAATAACCGTAGGCGTCATGGTCATTCCACAAGGAATGGCATATGGGATGTTGGCAGGATTACCGCCTATATATGGGCTATACGCCACCTTAATACCGATGATTGTCTATGTGTTATTTGGTACCTCTCGACAATTGGTAGTCGGACCTACAGCAATGGTTTGTATTTTAATGGCCTCTGGAGTAGGTCCACTTGCAGAGGCGGGATCAGTAGAGTATATTTCGCTAGTTCTACTGCTTTCTTTTCTAGTTGGTTGTTTACAATTTGCCTTTGGTTTATTTCGCTTAGGTTTTTTTATCAATTTCTTATCCCATCCGGTGCTAAGTGGATTTATCTCTGCGGCAGCTATTATTATTGTTATTAGCCAAATAAATAATTTAATTGGTGTTACTGCTACCCATGAGGGACTTACTTATATCGAAAAAATAAAGACCTTTTTCAGCAATTTCACTCGAGTAGATATTCCTACATTAAGCATAGGCTTATTGGGCTTAGCTACCATTTTGGGTGTTAAAAAATGGAATAAGCGGATACCTGCGCCATTACTTGTGGTTTTAGGTAGTATTGGTTTTCTTTATAAATATAATTTAGCACTTCCATCCATTTCAATTATTGGAGATATTCCCAAAGGGCTACCAAGCATTTATTTACCTGCGATCAATTTAGAAAACATCAATGCGCTACTCCCCACTATATTCACAATTACCTTAGTAGGCATATTAGAATCCATTGCCATAGCCAAGGTGATGCAAGCCAAAAATAAAGATTATGAGATCATCCCGAATCAAGAACTAAAAGCCTTAGGCATCGCTAATATCATTGGTTCATTTTTTCAAGCGTTTCCAACAGCAGGCAGTTTTTCTAGAACGGCCGTCAATGATGAGCTGGGGGCGAAATCAGGTATCGCCGCATTAGTGGCGGCTATGGTCGTCTTGTTAACCTTATTATTTTTAACGCCTCTATTTTATTATTTACCAAAGGCGATTTTAGCAGCTATAATTATTGCAGCGGTAGTGCGTTTGATTGACATCAAAGAAGCGATGTTTCTATGGAAAAGTGATCGGACAGATTTTTATATGCTATTGATTACTTTTTTAGCGACCCTGTTTATCGGAATTGAACAAGGTATTTTAATCGGTGTTTTCCTGACGATTCTAATGCTATTATATAAATCAACTAAACCACCGATTACCATATTCGGTAGGATTCCAGAAACCACACATTATAAAAATATAGAGAGCAGTGAGGAGTTAATTATCCGAAAAGACATCCTGATCATTCGGCCAGATACATCTTTATTCTTTGCGAACATTACTGCTTTCAAGGAAAGATTATTACAAGCTAAAAAAGAGAAAGGGCTTGCATTGAAATTAATTCTTTTTAAAGCGGATGCTATTAGCGATCTAGATTCCAGTGCCACCCATGTTTTTAGAGACCTATTAAAAGAATGCAAGCAAGAAGGCATTCATTTTTATTTTGTTGGTTTGTCCAAAAGTCTCTATGCTACTTTAAAGAATAGTAATACCTTAATTTTATTAGGTGGTAATTTCCTATTTGAAGGGGAGCAAGAAGCGATTGATTATTTTGACTTACAGATGGCGAAGGAGGCTTGGCGGAAGAAAAAGCTAGAAAACAATATAGAGGACTAGAAAACAAGTTTAATTCATCTAATTATGTTCATTCTTTGACATTCTTTCCTCCAGCTCTTTACCTTCAATAGAAATAGACGTAAATTAGTATTCTCCAATACCCTCAATAACGATAGAATTTAATAATTTTCAGACAAAATCAAATTGTATTTTCCATTATGTTTAAAAATAAACAACTATATAAAAGACTTATTTTCAGGAATCTCTCTTTCTTATTCCTTGTTACTTGCTTAACTTTCTCGATGACAACTTTCTCTTCTTGCTCTCCAAAGTCAGGTTGTAAGATAAATGAGGGGAGTGCCAAAACGAATAGACGAGGAGAATTATCTCAAAAACGAGGAAAGACGAATTTATTACCTAAGAAATATCGAAAGAAGTCAAGATAAGCATATAACATATTATCTAAACACATAGGCACATAGACCACATAGCATATAACTATGTGGTCTATGTGCCTATGTGTTTATCAATAGTAGTTTAGTCTGTTCTTGCACTAAAAAGACTTCAGTAATAAGCACCAAAAACAATGAACAAGCTCCTCCAAGATAAAGGCGTCCGCCTATTCTTATTTTTAACTGCCTTCTTTATCACCAATGCGATCATCGCACAATTCATTGGGATGAAGATATTTGCCTTTGAAGATACGGTTGGGATGGCTCCTTTAAATTGGAATTTATTTGGGCATTCTGGTTCCTTAATGCTATCTGCGGGAGTGCTTCCTTGGCCTATTGTATTTGTTACAACAGATATTATTAATGAGTATTATGGCAAAAGAGGAGTAAAATTATTGTCCTACACGGGAGTCTTTATGATTGCCTTTGCTTTCCTTATTGTCTTTGCTGTTATTCAATTAGAACCTGCCGACTTTTGGGTAAAAAGCTACGAAGCCCAAGGGGTACCTGACGCGCAAGCTGCCTTTTCCACCGTATTTGGACAAGGGATTTGGATGATCGTGGGGTCTATTATTGCCTTTTTATTGGGGCAAATCATTGATGCCTTTGTTTTTGACAAACTTCGTCGCTGGACAAAAGATAAAATGGTCTGGCTAAGAGCCACAGGTTCTACGATCATTTCTCAATTCATAGATAGTTTTGTGGTCTTATATATTGCTTTTGTAATAGGGCCTGCGGAATGGCCCATTAGTCAATTTCTCGCAGTAGGTACCGTTAATTATTCTTATAAATTTTTAGTGGCTTTGTGTCTTACGCCTATTATTTATTTGGCGCATTCAGTTATTGATGGCTACTTGGGAAAGGAGCGGGCGGAGGCGATGCGGCAGGAGGCTGTTGTTTGAAAAAAAAATCGTAACTATATATTCAACATCGGCTAAAGCCAATGTTAATTTATGAACGCAGAGACGGAGAGATGCAGAGTTTGATTTTTTTCTGCGAAAAAATCTCCGCAACTCTGCATCTCTGCGTTCATTACTTTCTTTATTGGCGAAGCCAATAATTAATAGCTACATTAATTTTTATAATTTTATAGTATAATTTAAGATATAGATTATCTTTATCCAAAAAACAAAATGGATAAAGTAACCAAAAATATAGCCACCTCCGCTACCCTACCTGCCGATTTTTATTCTGATCCAGCCATCTGGGAAAAGATGAAAGAACATATCTTCGCGAGAAGTTGGAATTACATTGGCGATGCCCAAGAGATTTTTAATGTTGCTGTGAATACTTACCCATTTTTCTTATTGGAAAAATATATCGAAGAACCGCTTTTGTTAACCAACTATGAAGACGAGATTAGATGTATGTCTAATGTCTGCACCCATAGAGGCTTTCTTTTAGCACACCAACCTAGTTTAAATAAAAAATTGACTTGCGCCTACCATGGTCGTCGCTTCAAATTGACGGGAGAATTTGAGTATATGCCCGAATTTAAAGAGGTAGAAAATTTTCCTAGACCTTGTGAGCATTTGCACCAAGTCCCTTTAAAAAATTGGGGCCGTTTCTTATTTGCAAGTCTAGCGCCACAATTTGACTATGGGCCTATTATTGAAGAATTAGAAACGCGTTTAGGTTTCTTAGATTTTGAATCTTTTGAGCATGCTTCCGAGTATGACAAAACTTACAATGTCAATGCCCACTGGGCCTTATACTGTGATAATTATTTAGAAGGTTTTCATATCCCATTTGTTCATGCTGGACTCAATAGCATGCTCGACTATGGCAAGTACGAAACCATTTGCAAAGACCATTGGGTTTTGCAAGTGGGCTATTCTGACAAAGGGACTATGTCCTTTGATTTACCAGAAGATCATGTCGATTATGGAAAGGATATAACGGCATATTACTACTGGATTTTTCCAAATTTCATGTTGAATGTCTATCCTTGGGGATGTCAATTTAATGTGGTTCGACCACTCTCTCCAGACTTTACTAAAGTGGAATTTATTTACTACATCCGAGATCGAAAATTATGGGCGCAGATGCGGGGTGATCAGATTGGAGATAAGGTAGAAAAGGAAGATGAGTGGGTGGTCGAAGGCGTGCAAAAGGGATTGCGTTCTCGATTTTATCAGGATGGGCGGTTCTCGGTGAAGATGGAGACGGGGGTGCATCATTTCCATCAGTTGTTGAAAGGGTATTTGGGGTAGGAATTTTTATAGAACACGGAGACTCGGAGCACACGGAGTTTTTTTTAGAACACAGAGGCACAGAGCACACGGAGTTTTCTTGGTGTGAGTTTACTTTTTAAATTAAAAGCGCTTAAATATATTTTCTAAACTATTAAATCTTACACGTTATGGATCGAGAAAACTACGATCAATTGACGGGTCAAATTATCCAATGTGCTATTGAAGTACACCGGGTATTAGGTCCTGGCTTGTTGGAGTCTATTTATGAACTCTGCTTAATTCAAGAGTTGAAAAAATTAAACCTACAGGTGAAAAATCAAGTACCAATACCTGTGATTTACAAAGGAACAAAATTAGATAAGCAATTTCGGGCAGACTTAATTGTTGAGGAAAAAGTAATTGTAGAGTTAAAATGTGTTGATGCCATTAACGCATTACATGAAGTGCAATTAGTTTCCTACTTAAAACTAGCTAACAAGAAACTCGGGCTTCTTTTAAATTTTAATGTTTCACTTATGAGAAATGGAATACGTCGGAAAATAAACGGTCATTTATAAAACACAGAACATGCTGATGTAGATCGAATAGATGTTGAAATTATAAACACAGAGGCACGAAGCATACAGAGTATATAAAGTTTTCTCTGTGTCCTCCGTGCCTCCGTGTTCAAAAAATCTCGCTAAGTCTCCAAACCTCCCCCCCTAGTTTCGCTGACAACAGTTAGGCTGCATATGACTCCCCGTCTCATTAAAATAAGGAAACGCATTCCCACTACCCTCCTCCTCGAAATAAAAAGCACTTCGTTTTACATCATAATTACCTACTTCATTCATCGTGGCAGCATCATAAACTCGACCATTTAAAATCGTGTATTTCACATGTTCCGAATTACGAATATTCTCTAAAGGATTCGCATCCAAGACAATTAGATCTGCTAATTTTCCTTCTTTGATAGAGCCTAATTGATGATCCATTCCGAGATAGGTCGCACCATTAATCGTAGCACATTTTAAAGCCTCCATGTTGGTCATACCGCCCTGTTGGAGCATCCATAATTCCCAGTGGGCACCTAAGCCTTGTAGTTGCCCATGTGCGCCTAAATTGATTTTCACACCAGCATCTGTTAATTTTTTCAAACTCTTAGAGGTTAAGATATGTCCATTCTCATATTCTTCTTCAGGGACCATCGTTCGATGTCTTGCTCGGCTGTCCACCACACTTCTAGGGGTAAAGCTTAAGAGTCTTTCCTTTTCCCAAACATTGGTGTGTTGATACCAATAATATTCTCCGCTCATTCCTGCATAATTGACCACCAACGTTGGGGTGTTATGAGATTTGGTGGCTGCCCAGAATTTAATAACATCATTGTACAGTGGTGCGACTGGAATATTGTGCTCTACCCCTGTATGCCCATCCATGACCATACTCATATTATGCATGAAAAAAGAGCCGCCTTCAGGCACTACTAAAATGCCTAATTCTCTAGCCGCTTGCATCACTTGTTGTCGTTGGTTTCGACGTGGTTGGTTGTAGCTCTTTACGGAAAAAGCACCATAGGCTTTTGTTCTGCGCAAAGCAGATTTCGCATCCTCTAGGCTATTAATGACCGCTTTAAAATCGCCTTCTGCGCCGTATAAAATAGTCCCGGTACTAAATAATCTTGGGCCTACTATTTCACCAGATTTGATTAATTCACTTTGGGCAAAAGCCATTTCTGTATTTACAGATGGATCGTGCGAAGTCGTTACGCCATAAGCTAAGTTAGCATAATACTCCCATTGCTTTTCTGGACTTAGTCCGTAACGGAAATTACCACTATGCGCATGCACATCCATGATGCCGGGCATAATCGTTTTGTCCGTACAATCTATCGTCGTTGCTTTTCCCGGAATTTCTATATCTGCTCCGATTGCTTTGATAATATTATCTTCTATTAAGACCGTTCCGTTCTCGATTACTTCATCTCCTTCCATTGTAATAATACGGGCGTTAGTCAAAGCCAATAAACCTTCTGGTCGATCGCTTTCTACGGTTAGATTGATTTTTAAACCAATAGAATCCATAGGCGGTAAGCTATCCACCGCACCTTCTAAAAACTTAAATCGCTCCGTCAAATTATCACTAAAATATTCCTCTCCTAAGGTCCAGAATAATTTATCACTATCCTTTGACCAGTGGATATTGATCCCTGCATCTTTGGCTACTTGTGCTACGGGTACGGCTTTCGTCTTTGAAGTCAAGCCGATCTTCTTTCCAATTTTTGGGAAGGGCGCTATGTAAACTTTAAATA
>CALJIY010000032.1 GCA_937973945.1 uncultured Saprospiraceae bacterium
ACAACTTTGTAGTAGGTAGCTTGAATATATACATGCAAGAGAAAATTCTTATCCTTGATTTCGGTTCCCAATACACCCAATTAATCGCTCGAAGAATTCGAGAATTGAATATTTATAGCGAAATCATTCCCTATAATAAAGTACCTGAAGTACTAGACCCTTCTATTAAAGCAGTGATCTTATCTGGTAGTCCTTTTTCGGTAAAACAAAAAGAAGCCTTACAAATAGATCTATCTAAACTAATTGGTCAACGACCTGTTTTGGGGATTTGCTATGGTGCGCAATATGTAGCGGAGAATATGGGTGGCAAAGTTGAACGCTCCGAGAAACGAGAATATGGCAAGGCAAAGTTAGGAAAACTCATTAAAGACCCTATTTTAAAAGGAATAAAGAAAGGTTCTCAAGTATGGATGTCTCATGGCGATACGATCAAGAATATCCCAAGTGATTTCAAAGTATTAGCTGGTACGGAAAGTATTCCTGTAGCTATTTTTAGGGGAAAGAAAAAAGCGTACCCGACCCCTGTTTATTGCTTGCAATTTCACCCAGAGGTGACGCATAGTATTGACGGAAAACGATTATTAAAGAACTTCTTAGTAGATATTGCGGGATGCAAACCGAGTTGGACGCCTGCTTCTTTTGCAAAAGGAACTATAGCCTCTCTCAAAAAGCAATTAGGCAATGATAAGGTGTTAATGGGCTTGTCTGGTGGTGTAGATTCTACGGTTGGCGCAGAACTGCTACACCATGCGATTGGAGATAAGCTAATCTGTATTTTTGTAGATAATGGACTGCTTAGAAAAGATGAATTCCAAGAGGTTTTAGATTCTTATAAGGTAATGGGATTAAATGTGGTGGGCGTAGATGCTCGTCAGCGTTTTTGGTCTGCCTTAAAAGGGGAAAGCGATCCAGAAAAGAAACGTAAAATTATTGGTCGAGTTTTTATAGAAGTGTTTGAGGCAGAAGCCAATAAATTAGAGGGGATTAAATGGCTCGGACAAGGGACCATCTACCCAGATGTTATTGAGTCTGTTTCGGTGCATGGGCCATCTGTAACGATCAAATCTCACCATAATGTGGGGGGATTGCCAGATAAGTTAAATCTTAAAATAGTAGAACCACTCCGTTCTTTATTCAAAGATGAAGTACGAAAAGTGGGTAAAGAATTAAAAATACCAAAGAATATTGTAGGTAGACATCCTTTCCCTGGTCCTGGTTTAGCAATTCGAATACTAGGAGATATTACACCAGAAAAAGTAGCTTTACTGCAGGAAGCAGATGCTATTTTTATCAATAACTTGAAAAAATTCAAGTTATATAATAAGGTTTGGCAGGCTGGTACAATATTATTACCAGTACAATCCGTTGGTGTTATGGGAGACGAGCGTACTTATGAGCAGGCAGTGGCCTTGAGAGCCGTTAATTCGGTAGATGGAATGACCGCAGAATGGAGTAAATTACCTTACGATTTTTTAGCTACTGTCTCTAGTGAAATCATTAATAATGTAAAAGGGATTAACCGAGTGGTTTATGATATTAGTACGAAGCCACCTGCTACTATAGAATGGGAGTAGGGATAAACCTAAGTGTTTATCCACAGAAGTCAGGCAATAGGGCTGAAACTGGGTGATACTTTAAAAGTATCACTCAGTTTCAGCCTCAACATCTGATCTCCTATCGAACACTTACTTCAATCTGAATTATTATTTTCTAAACCGCAATACCCAAACACCTGTCAATATATCCCATAGCCCCGTTAAAACGCTCCTCCAACAGAACCCCATTATAGCCTTTCTTAGATTAGGACAGCATAACTTCCAATTCCCTTATGAGCGTTTACTATTATTTTTTTAATTTTGAGCTATCAAGAATCAACCAGAATCAACGCTAATGAACTATTCTTTTTATAAAAACGGTCTTTTTTTATTAATTCTTTTTGTCTGTACCACTGCTTGTGATCCTTTAAAAAAGGTACAGCCAAACACTGGTAATACGCAACAACAAGGAGAGGAACTTGATGTAATTGAAGGAAAACGAGTGTACAATCAAGAGACTGGCCAATATGAGGTAGTAACAGATGTTACGGGAGAAATGGAAACTATCAATTGGGAAGAGGAAACGAATCCTGCACCACCTATTTCTTCTGAAGCTACGGATAGCGGTGTTGTCATAGGCAATCCAAATGCTGGTACTAATAATTCAGATAATATGGACTCCGTCTTAGACGAGAATACGGAGTTTTTACCATCTTATAATATGGTATTGGCCTTGCCATTTATGACCCATCAAAATTACAGCAATGATGATGCGATTAATCCTAAATCTATTCCTGCCCTTAATTTTTACGAGGGCGCAAAGATGGCTTTTGATGTATTAGCTAATGAAGGCATTAATCTAGAAGTCAATGTCTTAGATACAAAAGCGGGGGAAGGAGATACTAGAAATCTAACCAGTTTAAGTACTTTACATCAAGCCCATATAATTATTGGTACCTTTAGAAATAGTACGGCTAAAATCATGGCAGAACATGCTCAAGCCAGCCAGATACCTTTTGTCTCTCCCTACTATCCGCACAATGCCTTAGTAGAGAATAATCCCTATTTTATTCAACTAAATCCGAGCGTTTTTGCACATACCGATGCGACCATACAATTTCTTAAATCAAAATATCAAGACGACCAGATTGTATTAATAGGAAGAAAGACTAGACGAGATCAAGGGATGTTAAACTTGTACCAGAAGGCACATTATAAATATTCTGGAACTACGGATGTTTTACCTTTAAAACAAGTCATTATCGAAGATCAGACTTCTTCTTTGGAAGATACAGAACTCAAGGAGCATTTTGTAAAAGATAGACCAACTATTTTTGTAGTCGCTTCTTCCCAAGAAAGTTTTGCTTATGCGATCTTACGAAAGATAGATATAGATAAGAAAAATTTTGATGAAGAAAACGAAGATATAGCTTTAGAAGATGACCCGGTAATTGTTTTCGGTCAACCTAAATGGAAAGATTT
>CALJIY010000033.1 GCA_937973945.1 uncultured Saprospiraceae bacterium
GGATGAATATGATAAAGATGTGGCGCTTGGTATTAGATATGCGGTGGATAATGGGGCAAAAATAATCAATGCTAGTTTTGGAAAAGAATATTCTCCCAACAAGGAATGGGTTTATGAAGCCATAAAATATGCGGCAGAAAAAGATGTATTAATTGTATTGGCTGCAGGAAATAATGGCCAAAATATAGATATCCACGCAGAATTTCCCAATGATACTCCAGATGGAGAAAATGAAATAGCTGATAATGTATTGATGGTAGGAGCAACTACCTACGAGTATAATGAGTCCTTACCAGCAGCATTTTCAAATTATGGCAAACGCAATGTAGATGTTTTTGCACCGGGGTATGGGATATATTCTACGGTACCAGGAAACAGGTATCATGTAATGGATGGCACTTCTATGGCGGCCCCTGCGGTATCAGGTGTAGCGGCTTTGCTACGGTCTTATTTTCCAAAATTAACAGCAGCACAGGTGAAGCAAATAATAATGAAGTCAGGGACTAAGATTGATTTTAAGGTCCATAAACCAGGAGGCGAACCAACTTTGGTACCATTTACAGACTTATGTGTATATGGGCGAATCTTAAATGCTTATAATGCAGTAGTGATGGCAGGTGAAATGATTAAGTAACGAGTGAAGATTAACTTGAACATTTCGAGCTACGAATGGTAATTGAAGTCATTCCGCTGTAATCTAGACTCTTTCTTAGCCAAGTACGATGCCAACGAACAAGCTGTTTGGCTAAGCACTTTTGATAATCCCGTCATCATGCCAGACTTTATCTTTCCTAGAAGAAGGGAAGTCGGATAACATTTTGATATGTATTGCAATTGACAACGGAGGACTCCTCTAAAAGTATAAAATTTAAATGGAGTTCTATAGTATATTTCTTTATGATTAACTAATTTACATTTTGAAAATTTTATTAGGAATTGGGTTGAAAAAGATAATATAAATTTAAATGACATTGGATTATAGGCTACATAGAGGATAATACCTATGTGACCTATGTACCTATGTAGTAAAAAAACTATTGTGTCCATTGAAAAAAGAATGAAAGCATGGCGGCAGCATTTTCATCAATATCCAGAATTTGGTTTTGAAGAAAAGAGGACCGCCGATCTAATTGCGAAAAAGCTTGTCAGCTTTGGAATTGAGGTGCATCAAAGTATTGGTAAGACTGGAGTCGTCGGTGTTTTAAAATGTGGAACGTCCAATCGATCTATTGGTTTGAGAGCAGATATGGATGCGCTTAAAATAGAGGAACAAAACGAGTTGGCATACGTGTCAAAGCATAAAGGCTTAATGCATGCTTGTGGACATGATGGGCATACCACGATGCTCTTGGGTGCTGCCAGTGAACTAGCAAAAAACCGAAATTTTGATGGGACGGTGTACTTTATTTTTCAGCCCGCAGAAGAACATGGTTTGGGGGCTAAGGCAATGATGGAAGATGGGTTGTTTTCTCGATGGAATATCGATTCGGTATATGGTATGCATAATTTACCTGGCTTAGCAGCAGGACACTTTACAACGAAGCCTGATGCGATTATGGCTAGTGAAAGTAATTTTGAAATTGAAATAATAGCTACAGGAGGCCATGCTGCTATGCCTCACAAATTAACAGATCCAATTGTCGTAGGAGCGCAAATTGTATGTGCTTTACAAACGATTGTGTCTCGTCATTTAAGTGTGGTCGAAGAGTCGGCGGTGATTTCTATTACAGAATTTATTACCAATGGTACGGTAAATGTGATTCCATCTCATGTTAGTATCAAGGGGGATACGCGTAGTTTCACAGATCACACCTTGCAAAAGGTAAAAAAAGCGATCGAGCAGGTCGTCAAAGGACAATGCCTATCTGCTGGTGTGGAATATAAATTTCATTTTAGTACCAGTTTTGCGACGACTATTAATACGCCTGAAGAAACGGACATTGCGATTAAAGCAGCAGTAAAAACGGTCGGTCTATCAAAAGTAAATGGCAAGGGAAGCCCCATCACCTTTAGCGAGGATTTTGCTTTTATGCTTCAAGAACGCAAAGGATGTTATGTATTGATAGGAAATGGTATGGCTGATTCCAATGGTATGCCTTTGCATAACCCACATTACGATTTTAATGACGAGATATTGATGACTGGTGCGCAGTATTGGGTGAATTTGGTGGAAGGGCAGTTGGGGAAGTAATACATTCTTCTAAAGATCAAATGACTAAACGATCGTTACAAATAGTAAAATGATTTGCGCATTAACTTTCTGATTTAAAAGAAACTTAAGCTACAAACAATTGATGAAATTAGCGAGACTGTGCATGCCATACACAATCTCGCCTATTTATTATCTGATCGTTCCTTAGAATACTATCGCTAAACATTATCCGAAACTCAATCCAAAATGGAAGACATTCTATTCTTTATATTGAATAGTCTCATCAGCCAATTCAAAACAAAGAGATGCTCTTTTAAGGCCAAAAATTCTACCTGCTCGGGCCTCATAATTGACATATAGATTACCGTTCTTTCTAAAGGCTTGTTGTATACCTTCTTCTTTCCCTTTATTCAAATGAAGAATTTTAAAAAGTTCCCCTGATGGATACCATTTTTTTTGTACACCATGGGCCTTGCTTAAATGATAATTAAGGTGACTGATTAAAAGATGTGTTGAATCAGGAGACCATGATTTTTTTTCTCCATGCAATTTTCCTTGGTGATAGTTGGTGGAATATTTGAGATGACCATCTGGATACCATTCGGTCGTTTCATTCTGCTTCTTTCCATCTAAAATTCCAATCTTTAGCATTAAGGTGCTATCAGGAAAATAACTTACTGCGTATCCTGAAAATGGTTTATTATCTAAAGTCCAAAGGGATCCATTTTTATTATAATGAAGCTTTGATTTATCAATGTTGTTTGGTGGAACCTCTAATGGTTTGACAACCTCCAATAATGGTTTTGCGATGTCTTGATCTACTTGTTCAGCGCAAGCCATCAACTGTAGAATCAGTATCACAATTATTAAATTTCTTGTCATTATAGCTGATATCTGTTTAATAACATCAGACTTGGTAAGTTTCCAAAACTTCCCAAGTCTTACTGCTAATCCTTCCAATCGGATCACGCTAGTGATCCGATGGAGGAAGTTGGCGAAAATTTTCTCATTGGATCACTAGCGTGGTCCGATGAAAAATTCTAAAGCGCCAAAGTGGAGCTAATTACATAATTCTATTCGGCGTCCCTTGCAAATCACCACCAAACAAAAGAATATAAGATCCTATATAAAATTCATTAATGATGTGGTAATGGTAAAATTCTCCACCATCACTATGCTGGGTTGAAGAAGTATGTCCTCCCGACGCATCTAAGCCTGTTGGATAA
>CALJIY010000034.1 GCA_937973945.1 uncultured Saprospiraceae bacterium
TAGACCAAGAAAAAAATGATTTAACTAGAGAGAAACGATTGAAACGAATTATGGCTTTCAACTACCAATTTTATAAAATGGGCGGCTTGCTAGGAAGTGGAACTGATCCTGGTCGGCATAATCTTCCTGGTTATGGAGATCAAAGAGATTTTGAATTATTAGTAGAGGCGGGTTTTTCTATAGAGGAAGCAATTCAAGTGATGACTAGTAACGGTGCGGCAATAATTGAAAGACCTAATATTGGATCAATAGCAATTAGTAAACGCGCAGATTTTGTTATTCTAAATGGTGATTTAACAAAAAATCCAGCTGTTATTAAAAAAGTAGAAACAGTTTTTAAAAATGGAATTGGGTATGATTCTCAGAAAATTATTGCAGGTACGGATGGTTCAGTTGGGAGAAACTGAGTCAGTCCTAAATCATATTTCATCCAAAAATACTAGTACCTTTTCAAAAAGAAGTTTTTTCTGATTTTCAAACCTCTCTTGATCTATATTATCTGTATTGACGGCTCGTAATAAGTCATTTTTTTCCGCAATCAATAAACGTAGTTTATTAGGAAATTCAGGGGTAGTCTCTTTACGGTAATAGCATTCCATAATCTTTAAAGCTAAGTCTAATCCACCATGCTCAATGGCTTTCTTTGAGGACTCTTTAGCAATCAATAAATTGCTGCTTTTATCGCTAATGCTATCGCAATGGATATACCTGGGGGTAGCTCTAAATTTATCTCCTGTAAAGGTATTCGAGAGCACCTTCCATTTTTTACTACTCGCTTCTTTCGTTAAAATATATTGCTGATCATTCTTCGCTTCATAGATATATTCACACTCTTGAGAATGGCAGCCGAACCAGTCTAATTTCCAATATTCTTTTGTAGATACAAATGCTTGATTAGTACGAATAGAATCTATTTGAATATCCCCAATCAGAAAAGCTTTGGACGAATTAGGATTGTTATTAATGATCCAACAATGTCCAGTGCGGCCTTTTAAAATATCTATAATTTCGAGATAAGCAGGGCTTCCCACTTGATAATACCCTTTTAAGGTATCTAAATAAGGCTCATAATTGGGAATCGCTTTAAAAGAAGCAAATTGATATTGTATAGATTGATTTACCGTTGATTTAATGGCGAGTGAATCTTCTTTCGTATCAAAGTGTTGGGTGGTCTTGGAAGGTAGGGGAGTAGTAGGGATGAATGTAGTATAAAGTAAATAGCTACCTAATAGGAATAAACTGCCTAGAGATAGTAGCAAGACCGTGTGATTTTTTGGCTTCGTTTTAATATTTGCGTCTATATAATGACCATAGGTAGGATAGTCATAGTATTGTGCAAACATATTTCTTGTTTCATCACTTCCTGAGTGGCCATCCTTAAAAACCCTTCGAATAGTTGCGTGGGAAATAGTCTTTTCTATTTTGTCATGCATCTTAATAGAAAAGAGGTTAGTATCTGATTTACTCCATAGCGCAGGAGCTTTTTCTTCTGGCAATTCTTTGCTTAATCGAAGTGCGATGTGTGTCCAAAATTCTTCAATAACACTCATGATTAGACAATTTCAGTAGATTTTGTGAAAAGAAATGGTTCTGAAACGGTATTGAAACGGTTAGAAACGTAAAGTTACTTGATTTGAATTTGTCTTTTGGCGTAATTTGTAATATTGAGATAGTAGTATTACTATCTCCTCCAAAAAGTTAAATGAAACGTTGAAGTTGTTTAAGAATGTAATTTATAAGTCCAAAGATCATAATTTAAGGTTCTGAGGGCTGAAAGACATTTTTTTAAACAACTTCTCTTATAAAAACCTCTCAAGGCTTCTAGTTTTAGAATAGATAAAGGTCTTTTCCGAGGACTCCTTTTATTGGCTACGAAGTCATTGAGAAAGTATTCACACTATTAGACACACATGACAGAGAGAAGAGTTGCAGTAAATAGAAGCTGGTTTCTTGTTTTTTAACGAAATTTAATTTCATTACTGCACTCACTTCTTTGTTTCTTAAGCCATATAATCGATTTCAATTTACGAACAAAGCCACCTGACGAAGCAATTCTGCTCGTTCCAAACTGCTCACATTGATTAAATAATACCCATCTTGTCCTCGAAGGCCCTCCCATCTCCATTGCCATTCTTCAATCGTTTGTGACTGCAAGTTGTCATACCACCAAGCGGTGTGAAATTGGTCGCCTTTATGTCGTAAGATGGCGGTATAAATTTTCTTAGTCCCCAATTTTTCTACTTGAATATTGGAAAATTCATAGCCGCTCCCTGTCCAACAAACTCTTGGGTCATGATTGCCTTGGAAGAATTTCACTGGTGGTTTGATATAAATTAGGGTGGAATCATTCTCTAACTTCAGCAAACCATTATCTGATAAGCTTTGCTCAAAACCTTGTAAAGATTCAATAGGGTAGGGGTCTTGTTTGCTTGGATGGATTTGCGCTGCTTGAATGCCGTGTAGCAATAGAAGTCCAATTAAAAAGGAAGGAGCAATTGGTTTGGGGAATAGATTAAGTGGACTTCCGATTCTTAAGGGACTTCTCGGAGCTTGTCGATTTGCGGTATAGTACTGTATAAAATAATAAAAAGGAAGTAAGGTATAAACGATTAAAGAGAATAATCCAATGAGTTCATGTAGTGGATGGTCTGGAAAAATGTGAAAGATCACCAATGCCAGTATACGAATAAAGTTTGCCAACACAGTCAATGCTAATACGCCTAATAAGTAAGCACCAATTTCAGTGATCCGAAAAGTAAGCTGTTTTTTTCTTTCGAAATAGGCTAAAATGACTAAGGCCAACAATTGTCCAGTAATCATCATCTTCAACCCCATACAAGCAGGATCAACCGAAAATGGTATGCCATCTAATTCTATGATATTTCCAGTTACTTGAACATTGTATCCCAAAGTAGCAATCAATTGTCCCGCCCAAGCACTTAATTGTATCCGTATAGGAAAGCTCCAATTTGTCAATAATTGCTGACAGATATAAGATAAGACCAAACCTAAAAACAAAGGAAGATTATTCAATCGCCCCACACCCGCCTCAATGAGAAAAAGAAACACCAATAACCAGAAGCAATAAAAAAGAGAATTCGTAGGAAAGAAAAATAAAAGAATACCCAATAAACTAGCAGGTATAAAAAAGCGATGCGACTTTTCTTCCTCTACCTTCCTAATAATAAAAGGTGCAAATAGTAATCCTAAGAAAAGGCTAAAATTTAACGGCAAATAACTTGGGCGAAAATATATAAATAGTAAGATGGATAAGAAAGGAAGACTTCCGCTTAGTATGCTTTTAAAATGTATTGGCTGAAAATGTTTTCTATCCATTTTATTAAAGTTTCAAATGACAAAAACTCACTGTGGTCGGTTGTTATTTTAATGTTTTAAAGGCTCTGCCCATAGCCGTCAGGTTAAGAAACGGACTCTTAGTAGCCGACTTAGAAAGTGGCTGAAACTTGGGTTTTACGAAAAGGTGTCAGCCATTTTTAAAATGTCTGCCACCAAGAATTCGTCGTTAATGACCTGATTATCAAGGGCCTTTTCTAATAGCCTTGCGCTAGCCTTAAAAAAATGAATACTATGTATCAACAAGTAAGTCGAATTAACTATTCAACTTCCACCACAAAAAGATTGCAATAGATAAACTCAAAAAAATCAATAACCATTCTCCAGGTTCCGGAACAGACCCCGCATTCTTAATACTCGCATTCTTCAAACTATCTTTGCTCTTTTTAATATTAAAGCGATCATAATCCGCTTGTGTTTCTAGTACGATTAAACTAGAAACTGGACTCACCACAAAAGCCTGTTCTGCTTGAGCAACTAGGGCGTCTTCTAGTTTTTCTCTTTTAAAATAATTTAAACCAATTTTACGCATCAAGTCATTATAGGTATAAAGCCGCATCAGGTGATCAGGTGCAGTGGTACTAGCAGTTGCCTGTTGAACTTGTTGAATACCTATACCCATATTAGGGAGGAGGAGGAGCTGATCGGTTTCCATATTTTGGATGAAAAGATCTCGTTGTAAAAAGGACGACAAGGTCTCTATATCGTCTGTATAGGAATGGATACGCCGTAGTTCTTTTAAACTCTTTAGATAGAGAGAAGGGACGGTTCCAAAATCAAAAACCTTGATAGGATCAGGATTTTTCAAAACGAAGTTATTCAATTTATTTAAAAAAGTAGTTCCCTTTAGATCATCCAGTACAGGAGTCAACACATTATTCTTGGTAATGACTAAAGAGGTGGATGGACTAGTGATCAGATGAAAAGGAAAAAGACTAAAATTATATTCTTGTAATCTTTTGAAGATATGATCTTTATTACTTTCTGTTAAAGGAACAGGATAGCCTATATGGGCAAATACTTTTCGATCTTTTATTTGTTCCCAAATTTGATTGAATTCTTTTTTACTCCAACTTTTATTAATGTCTAAATAAATACTTTCTGCTTTGAAAAAAGTCGTTGTTGCTTGATAGGGCACTAATTGAA
>CALJIY010000035.1 GCA_937973945.1 uncultured Saprospiraceae bacterium
ATTTGATGATTGCATTGAAAAAGGCAGGAGTAAAATTGACTGTTTGTGGTCAATCATTGATCGGTAGAAAGATTGGTCTAGATGAGGTAAATGAAAATGTCGAGATAGCTACCTCCATGCTTACAACAGTGACCACCTATCAACTGAAGGGATATACCTTACTCAAATTTTAAGGCTTGATATCCTTTTTCCAACTCACTTTTCCACATCTCATTCCTCCTTTATCCCTATCTTTGCAAACTAAAAGAATTTATATAATCATCAGTCAAATAAAGGGATGTTTCCAACATACGATGTTATAGTAGTAGGCGGCGGGCACGCAGGATGTGAAGCTGCGGTAGGTGCTGCCAATATGGGAGCGAAAGTGCTATTAGCCACGATGAATATGCAAACCATCGCACAGATGTCTTGTAATCCAGCAATGGGAGGCGTAGCCAAAGGACAAATCGTTCGAGAAATAGATGCTTTGGGCGGGTATTCTGGGATTGTTACCGATCATACGATGATGCAATTTCGAATGCTGAATCGCTCGAAAGGACCTGCTATGTGGAGTCCACGAGCGCAGAGTGATCGACGTTTATTTGCCAGAAAGTGGCGAATTATGTTAGAAGAGCACCCTAATGTAGATTTCTGGCAAGAGATGGTTACAGGCTTGATTGTAAAAGATGGTAGAGTAGAGGGCATCCATACAAGTATGGGCATCGAGATAAAAAGTAAAGCCGTTGTACTAACCAATGGTACTTTCTTAAATGGTTTATTACATATCGGGGCAAAGAAATTTGGTGGCGGTAGAGCAGGAGAGCGGGCAGCAACGGGGATTACAGCCCAGTTAATGGATTTAGGATTTGAGGCAGGCAGAATGAAAACGGGAACGCCTCCTAGAGTAGATGGACGCTCTTTGAATTGGGACGTGATGGAGTTACAGCCTGGAGATGAAAATCCATCTAAGTTTTCTTACACAGATACACCAGAACTAAAAAAGCAAGCCCCTTGTCATATCACCTATACGAATAAAGAGGTACACGAAATTTTAAAAACAGGCTTTGATCGTTCGCCATTATTCAATGGACAAATACAGGGAACCGGCCCAAGATATTGCCCGTCTATAGAAGATAAGATTGATCGTTTTGCAGATAAAGACCGACATCAATTATTCGTAGAACCAGAGGGTTGGGATACTTGTGAAATTTATGTTAATGGCTTTTCTTCCTCCTTACCAGAAGAGGTACAGTATAAAGCGATGGTAAAAATACCAGGCTTTGAAAATGCTAAAATGTTTCGCCCTGGCTATGCCATTGAATATGATTACTTTCCACCGATGCAATTAAGAGCCTCCTTGGAAACCCGTCTAGTGAAAAACTTGTTTTTTGCAGGTCAGATCAACGGAACGACAGGTTACGAAGAAGCAGCAAGTCAAGGTTTAATGGCAGGCATCAATGCCTATTTAGCCATTAAAGAAGAAGATCCATTTATTTTAAGAAGATCGGATGCCTACATCGGGGTACTAATAGATGACTTGATTACAAAAGGTACAGACGAGCCATACAGAATGTTCACATCGAGAGCGGAGTATAGAATTTTACTACGCCAAGATAACGCAGATGTCCGCCTAACGCCTTTGGCACAAAAACTAGGCATTAAAGGAAGTGAAGAACGAATGATATCCGTCAATGAAAAAATAACACATGCTAAAGAAATAGATCGTTTCTTTAGAAAAACGAGTGTCACACAAGATCAACTAAATCCATATCTAGAAAAGATAGGTTCTTCTCCTTTAAAGCAGCAACAAAAGTTGCACGGGGTAGTTATTCGACCGCATATTAATATATCAGCGCTTAGAGAAGTCCTTCCTACAGTAGATGATTTCATTGGAAAGTATCCACAGTACACGGTAGAAATGGCGGAAATTAATATGAAGTATGAAGGCTACATTAAGAAAGAACAAGAGATGGTAGAAAAGATGAATCGCTTAGAGTCTGTGAAATTGAAAGAGGATTTCGATTATCATTCTATTAACTCTCTATCTTTTGAGGCTAGAGAGAAATTGATGCAATTAAAGCCACATACGATTGGTCAGGCTAGTCGAATTAGTGGCGTATCGCCTTCAGATATTAGTGTCCTGTTAGTACATATGGGCAGGTAATAAAAAAAGAGGAAGTGCATCACACACTTCCTCTTAAGGAAAAATTCGTCTGAAACTAAATAAAGTTTGGGTAAAACCTTAAGTGACCAATCGGCCACTTAAGTTTTTAAGAAATATTCAACTTTAGCTTATTAATGAACCTTCCTTAGGAAAGGCACTACTTTCTAATGATTTATTTTAGAATAGATCTCTATGCTCACTTCTCTGCTCTCTGCTCTATTTTAGAATCTCGTTTCCACTACATAACGGTCAGAATAATTCAAAAACTGACTCAAGGTATTAATTGCAGAAGCTGGTAATACTACGTAATTGCCTCTCTTACTAGTTGGAATATATCCTTTAGTATAAGAAGGATTTAATCGTTGAATAATTGCGATTGGGGTATTCGTGATATTGCTGATTTCTGTAAAAGATAAATTATCAAATACTTGAATCGCATCTGTAAACTTTACTGCATAATCAAGATCAGCAGTTTGTACATTATGCAAGTGGTGATAATTAACAGAATAGCCAGCTGCAATAATAGCAGGAACATATTTCTGCGTTTGCTTTGGTAAATATGCTTTTACTACATCATAGCTTGTACTGTTCGCTTCTCTAATAGCTCTTTTAACACGGCCTTCGCCACAGTTATATGCAGAAATAGCCAAAGCCCAGTCACCTCCTAAAAATTCATGTAGATAGCTTAAATACTTCAAAGCCGCTTCTGTTGCTTTACGTGGGTCTTTTCTATCGTCTTGTATATCGTTCACTGTTAAGCCATATCGAGTAGCTGTTTCTGGCATTAATTGCCAAAGACCTACAGCCCCAACACTAGATTGTGCATGTGGTTTTGCCTGAGATTCTACAATCACCAAATGTTTTAAATCATCTGGTAAACCGTAAAATTCCAAGTACTGCTCAATAACCGGAAAATACATTTGGGTTCTGCTTAATGTCTTTGCAAAACCTCTTTTTCCTTGGTACAAATTGTCTTTAACGAAATCGTGAACGGTAGGCTCGTAATGTTCTGCTAAGACCGCAGAACTGTTCAAAATTCTGGTAGCAACATCTGCTTCAGAATAGTAAGTCGTAGTACTTAAATCGGATGTGGTATTACTACTAGCAGTAATACTAAAAACTACTCCTATCATCAAAAGGAGTAATACTTTTGCCTCTTTCATTTAACTAATAATTTTGGATCTGTTCTAGGATAAAATGTTCATTATAGCGCCTATTAGCTTGATTCTTAGTTAATTATCAGACAAATGTGGGATTAGTCTTTATGATAATTAAGTTTGGAAACTGCTTTATAGACAAAAAAATTCCATAGTAAAGGCGTGTTTAACAAAGCCTTAATAGTTCTAATAGGAAACAATTAAGAATTATTAAACAATACCCAGTTAATGGATATATTGTTAGTGTTTCAAATTCAGACTTGAAATTAGAGATAAAATATTCTCAGTGTGAGATAGGAATAACGTTTTGAGTATGAGTTTTGGAGATTCAAAAATAGGGGGATTTAGAATAAGAAACAAACTTGAAATGTTAAAATTAAATTTTTATTATATGTTTAACAATATGTATGTGACCTGTTTCGTGGTGTTTGGAAATTAGTAGATTCTTGAGGAGAAATAGAATGTGTGCAAAATAATGTATTTATATATATATGGGAGTCAGTATTTTTTATGGGAGATATATTTATATCTACTCAATATACCTTTGCTATTTTCTACCAATCTACTAGTAAGTCACAATTTCTTTATGACATTATTATGACAAATTAATTTTAGCATATGACGGAAACTGTACATTTGGTAGAGTATTTGTTTCGTGGAAGTAGAAGGAGCGGCTAAGATCAAGATATTTATATATACTTTTTTCAAAAATGTACCTATTTACTTGCTTTCTATGGCAAAAAAAATATAACTTTATAGCTAATCCATAGTATTGCTATATCTACCAATCCTAGAAGAATCTAAACCAAATTTAATAACCGGCTTAATTCAATCATCTTTCAATCAAGTATAATTTGAAATGAAAAGAACTCCCGACTCCATAGAGCAATGCTTGAATCAGCTAGAAGCAGTAGGTAATGATGAACTAAAGTTGTTTATGGATTTAGATCCTACCTATTACACTATTCGTCATTTATTAGAGGTACGAGAAACTTGGGTGGAACAAGTACATTTGTTTCAGCGCAGTAATAGTGTTAAAAATTTATTGGGATTTAGTACTGGTGCTTGGATATTAATTAGCAGTCTATGCTATTATATGAGTATAGAGAGCTATGTATTTGTTATATGCCTTTTTGTTACGGCTATCTTTTCCTTCCTCTTTTGCTTTAGTGTATTTGCCATTCGATCCAAATTTAAGAGCCAATCTCATTTGGATAATATTGGTCGATTGATCAATATGGAATTAGAAAAACGTGGGGTTAAAATTCCACACTATGATTATTAATCTGCTTTTTCCTTTCTAAAAGTGTCAAAATAAAGTAGACCAATATGATTTTTTAAACATTGACTATCAACGTCTTACTACTTCATACCTATTACTTTATACTTCACTAATTTCCTTTTCTAAATATATTTTTATTGCTTCCCAGCTAAGTGTCGCACAGCTTAGTCTACTCGGAAAATCTTTTG
>CALJIY010000036.1 GCA_937973945.1 uncultured Saprospiraceae bacterium
CCATATGCGAATTTTAACAGGTAAGCTATTTTGCTATTTCCTAAATTATGAACTCTTTAAAACAACTTAGGAGCTTTGAAAAAATAAATTTACCAATTCTGAAATATGAATAAACGCAGTTTATGAACCTCAAAGAGGATGCTGCTTTTGTATGGATTAAAAACCTATAGAAAAAAGATTCAATTCAAAATTCTTCTGGTAAATTTATTTTTTCAACAATACTTAAATAATGAATATAGCTAATATAATTACTGCGATTTGTAGCCTTCTTTTCATAATGATAGGAGCAGATAAATTTTTGTTTTTTATGGATCCCCCTTGTTCTTTGACGAATAGTATTCCAACGATAGTTTGGAAAATATTAGGTGTCATGCAACTAGCAGGAGGCGTTCTTATTTGGTTACCAAGCTACAGGAAATATGTATCAGGTTTCTTTGTTGTTTTTATGCTTTTTTTCACAGCCGTACATCTTATCAACAACACCTATGATGTCGGAGGGGCACTCTCTATGGCTGTCTTATTGGGTTTGTTAACTTGGAATCCGATTTTCATTAGGGGGAAAAATAGTTAAAATTTCATACGCATGCTTTCAATAAAACCCTACTTACAAGAAGTACAATATAAAAGAGAAGAGGTCACCAGTTCAGATAAATATCCTTTCAATATTCCTTTTTTACAGCAACTAGAAAAGATTGAATTTCATCCAGATGTTACTTTTATTGTAGGAGAAAACGGGGCTGGAAAATCTACGCTAATTGAGGCGATTGCGGTTGGATTGGGTTTTAGCAAAGAGGGCGGCACCAAGAATTTTAATTTAGAAACAGCGGACACAACTTCTCAACTATACAACTATTTGAAATTTATCAGAGGTTTTAAAAAACCGAACGACTATTATTTCTTAAGAGCAGAAAGCTTTTATAATGTAGCTACCTATATGGATGAAGTGGGTTACCTAAGAGATTATGGCGGAAAATCATTGCATGAACAGTCGCATGGCGAATCCTTTTTTTCCGTTATTAAACACAAACTACGTGGAAAGGGCCTGTATATTTTGGATGAACCAGAAGCAGCCTTATCACCCAATAGGCAACTAGCAGCCGTTACGGCTATTCATCAGCTAGTGCAAAATGATTCGCAATTTATTATTGCTACGCATTCGCCGATTATCATGGCTTATCCTAATGCTAAAATTTTATTATTAAACAAGGCGGGCATACAAGAAGTAGCATTTGAAGAAACAGAGCATTTTCAGACCTACGACTCTTTTTTTAAAAATTATAAGGGGATGATTCATCATCTGATTAGTCCTGAATGAGAAGTCAGATCATCAATTCCATTGATTGTCAGAGGTCAGCAGTCAGACGTATGTCTTTGACTGTATTATCTTATTGACTGTATTAAAACAAACGAAAAGTCAATATCATAAATAATTTATTACCTATTATGAAAATGACTTTTCGTTTGTCTGTCAATAGTATTTTAGAGGCTGAAAATAAACTTGTTATTACAATGGATCAGTCAACATCATAAGTCTGACTTCTGACAGTCCTGGAAGGACGATCTGACGGCTGACATCTTATTTCTAAAACTGCATACCAACCGATAAATAAGACCTCAAGCCAGGAAATAAAAACGGTAATTTTGCTGTTAAGAAATCATCACCAGAAGTAAACTCAATAGGGGAACCTATAAAACTATTATCTTCTATATCCACCTCAAGGCTTTCCCGGATTTCCTCAAAATTAATATCCTCTAGAGAAGTAAATGTACTAGTAACATTATGTCGATGAATCGAAAGACCTAGGATACCCCAGTCGATCACGAATCGATCTTTAATCACCCATTGCGTTCCAAGTTGAATGCCCACCCCAAAAGATGTCAAAGCGGAATTAGCAGTCGTAAAATTGTCTTCTATGGTAGTGTCAAATACATATTTATAGTTAGCAAATTTTGCAAAAGGTGCATAGTAAAAACCTCTTGGCGCGCCTTTCTTTTTTCTATAGATTCTATAATCACCTATCAAACTAAATCCAGAAAAATCCCCCGCGCCAGGGGTATCTGCTAAAGCGTCCTCTAATAATGGAGGAGTGGCACCAGGAATGAAAAAACCTGCTGATAAGCTAGCAGAAGTACGATCACTAAGAATGCGTTCATAATTCAAGCTAATATTTTTAAATGCTAAATTAGTTAAGTTAAGTTTTCCAATATTTTTATAAGCATTCGTAACTTTTGTAGGCTTAGGTCTTTCATCGACAACAGGAGTAGGCGTTGTTTCTACGGAGTTGGTATTTTCAAGCGCTGTCTCTATTGGAGAATTTCCAAAAGTCCTTTGAACAGGAGGGCTAGTTTCTTCTATTTCTTCCTGTGGAGTGGCAAAAATATCTTCTACATCAGAGCCAATGGCTATCTCTTTTTGCTGGTCATCCATAAAAGGAGCAGCATCTTCTAATTTTACTGCTAAAGCAGAGAATTCTTGTTGTAAGTTCTTAAAGTCTAAACTTTGAAATTCTGCTTTTTGTAAGAATTTAGTGCCTTGCTGGTTCCAAGCATTTTGTAAGGCGGATTCTGTGCTGTACAACCCTTTTCCAAAATCAATGATAGATTGAGCACCTCCATAGTTCTTGTCTAGTACTACTTCCTTTTTCTTATTGTAAATTTTGACATTATAACTAGGAGCAGTAACAGGTATAGAATAGTATGGACGACCAGCAACAGAAGAGGTTTGCGGTATAGCTGCTTGCAATCCTTTCATATATTCGATGACAACTTCAAAATCACCATTATCCTTGACTCTCGTTAAGTTATTTACTTGCAAGACGGCATGGTAATTTTCAAAAGTCATAAATTCAGTAGCAAACGAATTAGCGGTAACGCTATAAGTTCGATAGTAGGCTTTAGAGGGATGCATCGTAGCCAAAGCTATTGTTGCTGTAGAAAATAGCACAGCAACTAGTAGAAGTATTTTTCTCATTAGTGTAGATTATAGATATAACAAAGCATGACCTTATTGAATCATTTCAAAGGCATAGTGAAGGGGGGACAAATAGAGTTATCAGTTGTTTGAGTTAGAATATTGACGAGTGTAGATATAGTTTTGTAGTAGGGGGTAGGATGTTACAAAATTAGACTTAATTGAGACCAAATGCATACCCATAAAAAGGTATTTATAATATATGAATATAATTTAAATTATTGTGTAAGATCACTGTTCTTGATGCATATTTAAAAGATTACTTAACTGGTTTAAGTTTTTTTGATTCTCTGGCAGATAAAAAGCATCTAAAATATCTTTCTTTTCTCGGGTAGTTAAATGGTAAGTCATGGATGCTTCCTCATTTTGTTGAGTAGGTCTATAAGTGAAGCGTATCACATCAAAGTTTTCAGCACCTATTAGATCAAAGACGAAACCCAGATTCGTATCATGTTCAAAATCTTGTAGCTTTAGTATTTTACTTACGATGCCTAGCGGATTTAAGATGCTGCCTATAAGCCCTTCGCCACTTTCGGTAGGTGCCATATCGTCAAATTTATCCTTGCTACTGATTTGTACCAAAATAACACCACTTGTATTTTCGATAATCCAATCTTTGAATACATGAATAAATCTAGTCGCAGATATAATACCTTGATTGTCTCTAAAACCAGCATCCAAAACTTCTACCTCAGGTATACTAGGAAGGTGTACATTCGGCAAGACATATGGATAGGTCGCATTCATCCTTAGGGCAGTAGTAAATCTTAAATTCAAAGCATCTTGATCTTCGAACATTCTTCCAAAATCTATAGCATCTGTCAATACGGTATTTTCTTTTTCCATTTGTATTGGTGTTTTGCTCATATAGGAAACACCTTGTGGAGAAATTAATAATCGACGACCGTCATTTACAATGGATGGTGTAATAAACATCATAGGAATAATCGCTTCTTGTTCTGGTAAACGATAATCTAAAAGCGTTTTATCTAATGCTTGATGGGTGTTTTCATTAAACTGCTTTTCAAAAATATATCCACGATCCTTGTAATAGGTATACCCGCCAGATTCAAAAGAAACCCAAGGCATGAACAAGTCATTGGCTACTATGGCAAAGGTGATAGAGTTTAATAAATCGGTAGAAATATCATCTAAGTAACTAGGATCATATAGATCCATATTCTTTCCTATTGTTTTCTGATAGTATAGTTCTCTTAGATAGGCAGCACCCATCATCCCGCCTGAAGCACCTGATATTAAAGAAGTATGATTTAAAAATTCTCCTTCTAAATGTTGATCTACTTGTTGGATCACTTGGGAGGTCCATGTAGCGGCTTTTAGTCCGCCACCACTAACACATAGGAAGATGATTTTTGGTTTGACTTTTTGTTGTTTAGCCTTCCAATTATTTAATATTTTTATAGTATTAGCTTTATCTTCTTCCACATAATCGGGAAACGATAAATCTAACAATTGTTGCTGATTATAAGGCGCTAAACCAACATTGTAATTTAATCCATAGGCTCGGTTCTCATGATTAAAGATGTCGAATTGCGTCAAAAAATTAATCCCTACTAAGATCAAAAGAATAATCGTCATTCGCCACTGCCCAAACCAGTAAGTGACAGCACCTACCAAAGAAATAATCATTCCACCAAGAATAAAAATATTAGAAGCAGCTGGGAATCTCATATAAGGATTATCCATCAATAAACCCATCAGGATTAAGAATAGAAAGCTAATCAATTGCACCACTAATACATTGAGGTGATTTTGTTTAAATACTTTATAGATAAGGCTTTGGTCATAATGTGCAATACTTCGCACAATTCTAGGACGAAGGGTATGGTTTAAATAAGTATCTACTCGCCAAGTGGTTGCTCCTGTTCTGATGGATTCAATATTAATACGTGGTCGACCGGGCGTCAATTGTTTCATTAAATCTGGCGCTGGGCTTTTAGCCTTAGGCGCATAAGCCAGAATGTCTTTATTAGTAAATTGAAAATAAAAAGAGAGTAGTAGAATTAACAAACCACCTCCCAAGACAAAACTAGCACAGTTGAATATGATTTCTTTAAATCCTCTAAATTCATAGTATCCTTGAAAATAGACAATATGAACTAAGTAGAAGACAAAAAAGGCAAATGGAATAATAAAATTGTTAATACAAAATTTGGTGAATGGCTTTTCAAGTGTGGCTAAAAAAGGAAATCGATAAGCATCCAAGAGATAGGTCGTTAAATTCCAAGACATTAGAAATCCGCCAAACCAAAACCCAACAATAAAAAAGCTCCAGAAATTGACCTGTCCGAGATATTCGGGAGAGAGGAACAAGTATTTTGCCCCAAACAAACTGGCAATATGACCAGATATAGCTAATGCAAAAAATGCCCAAATCCCAATAAGAATAAGATTGCTCCTCAGATGCAGTAAAAGCAGCTGAAAGGGGAAGGAATAATAGGTATTGATAATCCTTTTTCTCATTCTTTTCAGGTAAAGCGGATTGTTAATCCCTACTCAATTAATAGTTGGGCGGATTAACAATCCACCATATGTGCAATCTTACAACCTTTCTGAATAAAGTAATAGCTTTAAATTTATTTTTGACTACTAGTATATAGCAAAAATACATCCAAGCAACATCTTTTTAAAAGAAGCAGCTGATTCCATTGTGCTTCTTAGGAATCCATGTATTTTTGTAAAAGTTAGATACATTCTTAGTTTACGATCAAATACATGAGATACTTTGCAGAACTCTCCTTCAATGGTACTAATTATATAGGTTGGCAGAAGCAACCCACCGGTATTTCTGTACAATCAACTATAGATGAAGCACTAAGTACCGTTCAGCGAGAGAAAATAGAAGTGATGGGTTGCGGTCGTACCGATGCGAGGGTTCATGCGACGCAGTTTTTTATCCACTTTGATACGGAACAGCCGCTGGTTAAAAACATGAAAGATCGGGTCAATAAATTTTTACCAAAGGATATAGCGATTAAGCGATTTATCCCTGTTGAAGACCATGCCCATGTTCGGTATGATGCCACGAATCGAGCTTATGAATACCATATAGAATATTATAAAAATCCTTTAAAGTCAGATACGGCATTCTTTTATCCTTATGCCCATCAAATGGATATGAAATTGCTACAGGAAGCAGCTAAGTTATTGATTGACTATGATGAGTTCTTTCCTTTTTGCAAAAGCCATTCATCGGCTAAAACGATGTGTTGTGATATCCGAGAATGTAGATGGACGATAGAGGAGGAAGCAGATCATTTGGTCTTTCATATAGCTGCGGATCGTTTTTTACGAGGAATGGTTCGTTTGATTGTAGGCATGTGTATCAATGTGGCAAGTCATAAAGTTTCGTTAAAAGAAGTGAAAGCTGCTATGGATAATCAGCAGCGATTAATACGAAGTTATAGTGTACCTGCGCACGGTTTATACCTAACAAAAGTGGAGTATCCTTACTTGTAAAAACAAGGTTAATTATTTTCTCATAGAATATTAAAAAGCATGTACTACCTATTGATTTCCTTAGTCATTGGCTTATTTATTGCCATGTTATTTTTAAATGTTTACTTTCGAGTAAAGGTATTCAAAGCCTATAAAGTATTAGCACAAAATAAAGTAGAGTTTGATGCTGTGCATATCTTCAGTGACGAGAGAATGGCTAAAGAAATCTTCCCCCAATATCCCAACCAACGGGAGAATATTAAAATTTTTGTGAACCATATTCGTTATTCTATTAAAATGGCAACGGTATTGACTACGCTCATTACTTTGTTTGGTGCTATTTTGATGTGGTATAGATAAAATCAGAGGTCAGATCATTACATTGTCAGAGGTCAGACTTTTGACGTTGACAATACAAAATAAAAAGACATGAAAAAATTAGGACAACTATGTTTATTCTTACTATGCATCAGCTTAACGAGTTGTTTTGAATTGGTAGAGCAAATAAGCGTAAATGAGGATGGAACAGGAGAAATGACAGTTACCTTGAACATGTTTGAAAGCAAAAAGAAATTACAGACCTTCCTAGAAGCGCCTGAGAGTATGCACGGCTATAAAGCACCGGACCAAGCAGAAGTAGAAAACTTTTTTAAAAGTGTCGTAGCTACGGTAAGTGAGGTAGAAGGTATTTCTAATGTGAAGAGCGATATCTATTATGAAGATTTTATTTTTTCTATCAGTGGCTCTTTTGATGATGTCTCTGCAATGGATGAGGCGGTTAAGAAATTTACGCACGGCATGTCTCGGGGAATGGTCAATTTGAAAAATGAGTATCGATTTGAAGATGGTGTATTTACCCGAAGCTTTGAATCCCCTTATGAAGCCGAAAGTTATAGTGAAATTCCAATGATGCAACGAGTTATTTTGGAATCAGCAAGAATGATTAGTGTCTATCGTTTTGAGAAAGAAATTACGGGAATGACTAGTGCGGATACAAAATTATCTTTCGATAAAAAAGAAGCTAGATTTGAAAGTAATTTGAGTGATATTGTGAGTGGCGCGAAAACGATTAATAATGAAATCGGGTTTTAGCAAATAGGTAGTAGGTAAAAAGTAATAGGTAATAAGTCAACATCAAGTGACTTATTACCTATTACTTTTTACCTATTACTTACAACTACTCATCATATTTGTAAAGGTGCAAATCTTCAATAAGCTGAATCAACTTATTGTGGTAGTTTTTGTCTGTAGCATATCCTGCCTTTTTCAGGCCAATCGCCCACTCCTTGTAATTGTCTTTGTCCAACTTCAGTAGGTGCTTGTACCGCTTCCCAATCAACAGCTCACTATGAGAGCGAAAGCTTTCCCAAGAGCTCTTGTAGATTCTAAAAAAGTCTTTGTGGGTGTCATCAGAGAAATTGCTACAATGCCCTTTCTTACATTTTTTAGAAAAGCACTTCATGCCGAAATGGTTATTATTTTTGGTAGCAAGTTTACTGGCACCAGCGTTGGTTTCAATCAAACCTTGCGCAAGCGTCACACTTGCTGGAATTCCAAATTTTTCCATTTCGCTTTTAGCTACGCTGGCATATTTTTTAACGTAGGCTAATTGCTTTTTAGCTTTTTCGGTCATAACGATCGGCTTCTCTTTTTTTGTAGGAATACCCTTCGCGGATAGGGTAGTCGCTCCAAATAGAAAAGAAGTCGCTTTGTTTGGGGCTGCCTGCGTACTTCCAATATTAGAAAGATTCAGGGCAACAGGTTGAGGATTAGCAGTTGTACTGCTAATGGCATTTTTTGACTTAAAGTTCACGTTAAAGTTCAAGTCTTTTTGGACAGCAAAAAAAGCACAAACACCGAGGAATGCCAGTTTATACCAATTCTTTATCGCCCAAATTTTTACGGACTGTTTGAATGCCCGAATAGGTTTTTTAATCTTCTCTTCCATCAACTGCTCCAGAGAGATTTCAGTAAGTTGTTTGTAATCCATTTGTAACACATTAAATTTCGGAAACAGGTCAATTATAATTCAAAATTAAAACAAATAGTTTTATAAAACTAATTATTTTAAAACATTTTTGTTTTAATTATTTATAGTTGATAAGTTAAAATATTGATAATCAAACAATTATGATGTTTTTATTTTAAAACATTTTTTTAAACAAATTGATTATATAATTTTTTTTGCTTGAAAAATTTTACCTTTATAAAATAAGTGTATCATATGTTATATATGATTAAAAATTATTGATAAACTATTTCATTTCTCTGTTTTTCAATGTAACCGTAACCTTTTATTCAATGAAAGCTATTCTTTTAAAAGAATTCGGTCCTCCTGAAAATATGTATTTAGGCGACTATGCTACGCCCGCTCCCAAACCAAGCGAGGTTTTGGTCAAAGTCAAAGCGACGGCACTAAATCGTGCGGATACTTTGCAACGAAAGGGACAATATCCACCCCCGCCTGGCGATAGTCCGGTAATGGGTTTGGAAATAGCAGGGGATATAGTCGAAGTTGGAAGTGAGGTGATAAATTGGTCTGTTGGAGATCGAGTTTGTGGATTAATAGGCGGAGGCGGCTATGCAGAATATGCGGTATTATCTGAGGGAATGGTCTTACCTATACCTGGGCCTATGTCTTATGAAGCAGCAGCGGGTATTCCAGAAGTTTTTCTAACTGCCTTTCAATCGATTTGTTGGATAGCAGATTTGAAAAAGGGAGAAAGTATTTTGATTCATGCAGGTGCAAGTGGGGTAGGAACGGCGGCTATTCAAATTGCAAAAGCCATTGGCGCGACGGTTTATGTGACGGCATCTGCTGGCAAACACGCTGCTTGTTTAGCTTTAGGTGCAGATAAAGCAATAGATTATAAAAAAGAGGATTTTGAGGCATCTATTATGGAGTTGACAGATGGAAAGGGAGTCAATGTGGTGATTGATTTTGTAGCAGCACCCTATCTGCAAAAAAATATTAATGTCCTTTCATTGGATGGTAGAATGGTCTTACTCGCTTTATTAGGGGGCATTCAAACCTCTAATTTAAATATCATGAATCTTCTAGTGAAGCGGCTACAAATAACGGGTTCTACCTTGCGCTCAAGAGATAAGTCCTACAAGGCGGCATTAACACAAGCCTTAAAAGAATTTGCTTGGCCTTTATTTGAAAACCAATCTTTTAAGCCAATTATTGATTCTGTCTATGATTGGAAAGAAGTAGCGAAAGCACATACTAGAATGGAAAGCAACCTAAATATTGGAAAGCTCGTTTTAAAAATATCTTAAATAATGAATCGAACCGAAGTCATCATAAACCTTAAAGAGGTACATCAAGTATTTGTTGGTTATATAAATACCTTATCAGAAGCATCTTTTGTAGCAAGATTTGGAGAAAAATGGTCTGCTGGTCAACAATTAATGCATTTAATAAAGAGTATTGCGCCATTAGCCCAAGTATTGGGCGCTAAATCTTTTATAGCATCAACATTTGGAATTATTGACCGACCCGCAATAGAATATACGGAATTGATTAAAAAATATAAGCTAGCCCTTCAGGAAGGAGGGAAAGCACCGAGTCAATTTCTACCCGATGAGATCTCTTTTGCTCAGAAAGCGTCCTTATTAGAGAAACTTATGGAGCATGTGGAGACGATAATCGAACACCTAAAAAAGTATTCGGATGAGGAACTAGATAGCCTTGTCCTAGTTCATCCCTTATTAGGTAAATTGACTATTCGAGAGATGTTACAGTTTATGACTTACCATGTAGGGCATCACCAAAATTTAACCATAGAATATCTTGAACAGATAAAAAGAATTCAGAAATGATAAAAACCGACATCTTAGTTGTAGGCTCTGGCCTAGCAGGGCTCACCTTTGCCATTAAAATGGCAAAAAAAAGACCTGATTTAGACATTTTGGTCTTGACTAAAACAGAAGAGCGGGAAAGTAATACGCGTTATGCTCAGGGTGGAGTAGCGGCTGTTTGGAATTTTGATGTAGACACGTATGAAAAGCATATCGAGGATACTTTGGATGCAGGGGATGGCTTATGTGATAAAGAAATAGTTTCCATAGTGGTGAAGGAAGGTCCCGAACGAGTGAAAGAAATTATAGAGTGGGGCGCTCGTTTTGATAAAACGAAAACAGAAGAATATGACCTAGGGAAAGAAGGGGGACATTCTGAGTTTCGAATTTTACACTACAAAGATCTAACGGGTTGGGAAATGCAGCGAGCCGTATCAGATACAGTTGCTGCCTTACCTAATGTCAAAATACTAGAACATCATTATGCCATAGATTTGATAACGCAGCACCATTTGGGGCATATCGTTAATCGGGTAACTCCAAATGTGGAATGTTATGGAGTGTACGCGCTAAACAAAGAGACTAGAGAGATTAAAACGGTATTAGCTCGAACAACGATATTAGCCACAGGCGGAGCAGGGCAAGTGTACAAAGCTACAACGAATCCTGTCATTGCTACAGGAGATGGCTTGGCGATGGTATATCGTGCGAATGGGCGTTTAGAGAATATGGAATTCATTCAATTTCATCCAACTTCATTGTTTAATCCAGCTGGAGAAAACCCTTCGTTTTTAGTATCAGAAGCAGTTAGAGGCTTTGGAGCTATTTTGAGAGATCGAGCGGAGACTCAATTTATGCTTAAGTATGATGAAAGAGGGTCCTTAGCGCCAAGAGATATTGTAGCGAGAGCAATTGATAAAGAGATGAAAGAACAAGGAGAGGAGCACATGTTTTTGGATTGTCGACATCTAGATAAAGAAAAATTCTATGCCCACTTTCCAACGATCTATGACAAATGCGTTAGCATAGGGATTGATCCGATGAAAGATATGATTCCTGTGGTACCTGCCTGTCATTATTTATGTGGTGGCGTCCGAGTAGATGAAATGGGAAAGACTTCCATTAAAAATCTCTATGCCTGTGGCGAGACTTCTGCTACTGGATTACATGGAGCCAATCGTTTAGCCTCCAACTCCTTATTAGAAGCCATGGTGTTTGCAGATCGAATCCACCAAGACGTGGGCAGACGCATAGATGCCATCTCCTTCAAAGAAGGGATTCCTGCATGGAATGCTAAGGGTACAACCGAGCCAAAAGAGTTAGTCTTAATGACGCAGAGTCATAAGGAGCTAAAGGAAATTATGAG
>CALJIY010000037.1 GCA_937973945.1 uncultured Saprospiraceae bacterium
AGTTTATTTATAGACATGGATAACGATGGCGATTCGGATATTATCTGTTTAGGGAGAAAAGCATCTTACTTATTTATCAATGATGGAACTGGTAACTTTAAGAAAACGCCACTAAATTTACCTCCATTACAAAATCCACGCGCCTTTAGTGTAGCAGATATCAACCAAGATCAATTGCCAGATTTAGTGATTGCGCAATTGTGGTCTACCTACCCGACCCCCTTGCCTAATTATCTTTTTTTAAACAATGGACAACTAGCCTTTGAAGATATAACAGAAAGACTATATCCTAATCATCAAGGAAATTTTAACTTCCCAAATACCAATAGAAGAAGTCGTGGAACACAATTTACTGACTATGATTTAGACGGAGATATAGATTTGTTTATCACCAATTATTTCTTAGAGCAAGATGAATTTTATCAAAATGATGGTACTGGTTTTTTTACGAAAATTAATGCACCAATAGAAGTAGACCCTAAAAATAAAAATGCCAATCATGGTACAGGAGTAGATTGGTACGACTATGACAATGATGGTGACTTTGATTTGTTACTTCCACAATTAGCGCATGCAAATTACATGGAATTACATGGGCATAAAACAACCACGCTCTTTAAGAATGAACAAGGTACATTTGTACCCGTCAAAAACACGGGTATACAATTTGAAGAAACCCATTCTGGAGCAGCATTTGGCGATGTGAACAACGATGGTTTGGTAGACCTAATAAGCACTGCTTTTTACAATTGCCATTACATAGATTTCTATTTGCAACAAAAAAATCATACTTTCAAAATGGCTACTTATCAAGCTGGTTTAAATAAAATCACCTCTAATACGGATGCTTGCTTTGTAGATTTTAATAATGATGGATTACTAGACGTGGCATTGGGAAAGGATGGAAATTTGAGTTTATTTAAAAACACCCAAACCAATCACAATGCTTGGGTTAAAATAAATCTAAATAGTACTTCGGCTAATCATTTTGCTATAGGTGCAAAAGTAAAAGTATATACTGCTAAAAATGTATACACCCAAGAAGTCAATGCAGGGAGAGGGCAGTTAATGCAAAAACCAACAACTTTACATTTTGGTTTGGGTACAAGCAAAAAAATTAAAAAGGTGGAAGTCTACTGGCCAAAGGGAAAAGTTCAGACCTATAAGAAATTAAAAACTAAACAATTCTATTTATTGAAAGAAGGCCAAAAAAGAGGGCAAATATTATCCAATTAAATTCGCTACACCTTCCGAATCCGACGCTTCAATACATCTAAATAACCTGGATCATCTTTCAGCGTCAAGCCTTTTCGATAAATAGCCAAGGCTGCCTCTTTATCCGCAGGTGTTCTTTTTAATAGCGCATCTCCCCATTCAATATAGCCCCATACAGAATCTGGAAAAAACTGATAAAAGGTAGCGACTGCCTCTGCCCCTTCCTCATCCTTACCTAAAAGAAAATTGGTTTTAATTAAATTTCTTTGTAAAATTTCGACTAAATCCTCGTCCGTTGTATCCGGAAAACGCTCCATAAAGGCATCAATAAATTGCAGTCTTTCTGTTAAGCATTCTTGATGATCTGCACTAGCAGTGTCCAATGCCTCACAAATATCCCAAATCCAAGCAAACCAATCGTAGCCCTCTCCTTGGTTAAATTCCGCGACCAGTGCCGAGAAGTCGGTGTAAGCAGATGGGGCTTGTGCCACCAATTCCTCCCAAGCTAACAAAAAGGAATTACAACAGGCTTTAGCATCAGCGACGGATCGCTCTTCAAAGCCCTTCTCTATCAAACTATTAATCTTCTGAATACTCGTTTCTTTCATATTTAGGGAAGCTGTTTTTTGCAAAGGTAAAAATTATTTAGCCTTCTTTCCAAATCACAGACTAGTCCTATGAATCATCTCCAAACCCACTATTTGCTTTAATTGGCAACAAATCGTATATTAATTCAAGTATAATCAACAAATAATGGTAAATTTGTAAAGACTAATTAAACTATTGGATATTTTAAAGAACAGAGAATAGAGAGCAGAGAGTAGAGACAGATTTCGTTTGAAAAATGAATGGAATTTCATAGTTTAAACGAAATCTGTCTCTGCTCTCGCTTCTCTGCTCTTTATTCTAAAAAAATCAGTAGTCTAAGGACTAACTAATTTATTATTATGACTATAGAAGTAGATATTACGGATTCCGAAGAAGCAATAGAAAAACAACCCATCAAAGAGCGATTTCCATTGGCAGGAGAAGCCTATATGGGCGGGGAGAGTAATGGCTATGAATATAAAACGATATTTGCAGGAATGAGTCTAAAACATAGCTATGAAATGGTACAAGCCTTTCTAATAGAAGAAGGCTATGCGGGTATTCCACTCCCTAAAGATGCGGAAGAATTGAGCCATTTTAGACTAAAAACCCGCAATAAACAAATACTGCTATTTGAAGATAATGGCTATGTGCATAATCCAATCAAAATTCTATTTCCCTCTAATCGTCGCAATAAACGAACCCTCATTTTGTCCATATGTAATGAACAAGATCCAGAGCATCTATTAAAATTTTATAAAAAAGGACCGTACGAGAATTTTGAGTAAAAATTATCATACTACTTGGAATTAGAATAGAGAGCAAATTTCATTTGCAAACAACGAAATTTTATTAAATTTAAACGAGTTTTATCGCTTCTCTACTCTGATCTACGTATCCAGTAATGTAAAAACTACACCAAAAAAAATCCATGAATTGGACACCAATTAAAGAAGGATTTAAAGCATATTTAAAACTAGAGCGTTCTTTATCCGAAAATTCCATTGAAAGCTATCTACGAGATGTACAGAAATTAATTGATTTTCTGGAAATACATAACTACGATATAGGTGTAAAAGAAGTAACAGGCGATCATTTAATTGAATTTGTACATTGGATCAATACGGTTGGTTTAGGGGCAAGGTCCCAAGCTCGAATTATTTCTGGCCTTAAAACATTTTACAAGTTTTTGTTATTAGAAGACCTAGTAGATACCAATCCTGTTCAACAATTAGACAGTCCTAAATTACAGAGAAAAATCCCAGAAGTCTTATCTTATGAAGAGATCCAAGCCCTTTTAGCCACGATAGATTTAAGCCATGATCACGGTATGCGTAACCGAGCGATGTTAGAAACTTTATACGCCTGTGGATTACGAGTTAGCGAATTAATTACCTTAAAAGTCTCTAATTTTTATCATCTTGTGGGCTATTTAAAAGTCTTGGGCAAGAATAACAAAGAAAGATTAGTGCCTATTGGAGAAGAAGCCATCAAGCACATTCTTTTCTATACAAAACATGTACGAAGTCAACAAAAAAATATCCACCCTGAGCATGCTAATTTTTTATTTTTAAATAGACGAGGTAAGAAGCTAAGTCGAATCATGGTTTTTAATATTGTCAAAGAAGCAGC
>CALJIY010000038.1 GCA_937973945.1 uncultured Saprospiraceae bacterium
CCTGCTTTATAAAATTTAATACCCGATTTATTAATAGCTTTCAAATCTGCTTTAGCGATGAATTTTCTTTCGCAGTTACACTGTCTTCTCTTGCCTTGCATTTTAGCTTGACAATTAAAAGTATAATTTCCCCAATGTATCTTATAGGTTTCTGTATCTACATTTCCTTCTGTAGGGGACATCTCTACAACTGTCTTAACCGCCAATTCACTTATGGTCGTATTAATGCCGTCCAAGCCTTTTTGAATAGGCTGAATCTCCTCTATCAAATTAAACGAAAACAAAGACATCAAACAGGCAATCATTGGAAGTACTAAAAGATATTTAGCCACTTGTCGATTTTTAGAAGGTCGTCGTAATAACATTTTTAATCGTTGCTTCGTCATAGAATAAAAAGTATTTGTTAATGGTGCGGCTTGTAATTTATTAGTATGAACAAGCAGGTGCGCATAAGTAGCCACATTGATTTTCTTTTCCACCATATACTGATCTGCAATAAATTCATGTGTCACTTTCAAGGCATTTCTAAAAAAATAGATTAGGGGATTAAACCATTTAATAATGACGATAAATTCCATTAATAATACATCGACACTATGCCATTGGCGAATATGTACTTTCTCATGCTCCAATATTACTTTCTGCTCGTCTATTATATCTTGATTCCAAAAAATATAGCCAAAAAAAGAAGCTGCTGGAAAAGCATCTTCTAATTCTACTTTAGTATAGCCTTCTTGCTTTTGCTTCTTACCTTTTCTAATTAATCGACTCAAGCGGAATAAGCTCTTGAATAAAGTGAACGCCATAATAGCAACACCCAGCAAATAGATCGCCATAATTATATCAGAAACCGATAAGGAAAATAAAGGAGAAGGTGCATCCATTTGCTCCCAAAAGACCGTTTGCACTTCTTGAGCAGTTTGAATAGCAGGGTAAATAACGGCCTCTAAAGTTTGCTCCACCACTGCTTCTTTTCTATAGGAAATATTTAAAAATGGAATCCCCAAAGAAAGAATAGGAGTCGTTAATAAATACACTCTATTTAATTGGAAGAACGTTTCTTTACTCAAAAAGAAATGATAGAAGCTATAAAAAAGAATTAAGCAAAAACTGGATTCTATTAGATATTGAGGTATTGATAGCATGGTGGTTAGTGTTTAGAAGTCAGAGGTCAGATCGTTCTAGTTAGCTTACGCTAACGGAACTGTCAGAAGTCAGACTTATGACTTTGATTACTATATGTGGCTGATAAAGTCAATTAGTTACTTTGATTCTTTATCCTGAATTTCTTGTAGCAACTTACTGATCTCGTCTGAATCCACATTTTCCTCTTCTACAAAGTAGGATAATAATTGCTTAGGAGAACCTTCAAAGTAATTATTCAACAAAGATTTAATAGAAGACTTTCGATAATCTTCTTTTTTTATCTTAGCAAAATATCGGTGAGACCGACCAAATGATTCGTGGTCTATAAAGCCTTCTGTTTCAAGCTTTTTAACAATAGAGGCTATTGTTGTTATAGGCGGACGAGGTTCTTCTAGTTGTTCCCATATTTCTTTTAAGAAGGCTTGTTGGAGTTGCCAAAGAATTTGCATGACCGCCTCCTCTCTCGGTGCTAATTTTTTCATCGTTAATATATTTATACAACAAAGATAAAACTATTTTTTCGTTTTGCAACTATTTTTTCGTTATTAAACGAAATTTTCGTTTAATAACTTTAAAAACTAACCTAAAGTTTCAACTAGTCAGATAACGATTGACTTACCACTTAGGTAGATAAAAGCAACAGGAACAAGGAGTTTAATAAAAAGAAAACGGCTATTCTATCTAAGTAGAACAACCGTTTTATCTATGCACCTCTGGTACACAGGAAGGGAAATTAATTTAATAAGCTTTCAAAAAAGTCTATTTATGTTTTTCAAACCAAGCCAATATATAAGTCACCTTAGCCATCAAATTACTAGGGGTATTAGCGATCCCATGACCTGAATTTTGAATACGCACCAATGCAGATTCTACACCTTGTAATTTCAAAGCGGCATAATATTGTTCTGATTCCGACATCGGTGTTCTGTAATCTTGCTCTCCTGTTAGTAACATAGTAGGCGTAGTTACATTGCCTACTAAAGAAATCGGAGACCGTTTCATATACTTTTCCATTTGTCCTTCTTCCCAAGGGTAGCCACCAAACCAATACTTGGCAAAGAAAGCAGGATTATCTGCATGTAGCACAAAACTATACCAGTTGATAACGGGCTTAGCAACAACTGCTGCTTTAAAGCGATCCGTTTTTCCGATGATCCAACTTGTCAAAACGCCACCGCCACTTCCACCAGTAACGTATAATTGATCTTCATCAATATAGCCTTTTGCGATAACTTCATCTACACCAGATATTAAATCATCATAATCTTGATTGGGATAATTATGGTGAATCAGGTTTCCAAAATCTTTTCCATAACTAGAACTACCTCTTGGATTCGTGTATAGCACCACATAGCCCGCCGCTGCATATAATTGCACTTCCGCAGAAAAGCGATCTCCATAATTGGCAAAAGGGCCTCCATGAATTTCTAATAATAAAGGATATTTTTTAGTCGCATCAAAGCCTGGTGGTTTACAGATCCAACCTTGAATTTCTTGTCCATCATAAGAGGATTTATACCAGACTTCTTCTACTTCGCCTAATTCTTTATAGCTAAATAAATCGTCATTTAATCGAGTCAATCTTTTAACACTACTCCCCTTGCTACCCACAGCTACATCCGCAGGGTGATCGGGCGTAGAATGTGTAAATGCAAATCGACCACTTTTAGACACACTAAATTGTCCGCCACTATATGGGCGACCTAGCGAAAGTCCTCCTAGATTATCTGCAAGTTTGGATACTTGACCACTAAGATTGGCATAAGCTACTTTGGAGTTTCCTTTATCTGAATATTGAAAATAAAGCCCTTTGCTATCCGCTGCCCATTGTACACCGCCAACAGATCTATCTAATTTGCTTGTTAGTGAGCGGCCTTCTTTACCATCTGCTCGCATGATATATAACTCACTGATTTGAAAGCCTAAATATTCATCGGTCAAACCAGTATAAGCGATCCATTTACCATCAGGTGAATAGCCAACTACATTATCTGGTCCTCTTCGATCCGTTAACTTTTTTAATTGACTAGTAGCGATGTCAATTTCATAAACTTCTGTATCATTAGGTGCTGCTTGCCAATTGTCTTTTTGATTAGAGGAGACTACGATGGTCTTGCTATCTGGTCGCCAAGAAATCCCGTTATAATTAAAATCGCCTGAAGTGATTTGTCTTGGTGTACCCCCTTCTGTAGAGATGATAAAAACTTGCTGATATCCATCTGGTAAAATACTAGAATTGCCATCTGCTTTAAATTTCAATTTATCTACATACACCGGAGGCGTATTCCATTCTGCCCCTTTGGGTTTCGCAGGCATACTTACTAGAGAAGCTGCTTGACTCGACACAAACATAGAAAAAGCCAACCACTTACCATCTGGCGACCAAGTAAGGGAACGTGGAGAGGCAGTCAGATTCGTCAAGCGAGCCTCCATTCCATTGTCCATCCATCTTAAATAGATTTGCGTTCTATCTTCTTTGGCAGATAAATAAACTAGCTGCTTTCCATCAGGTGACCAACGTGGAGAACGATCATTCTCCATCCCCGTTGTTAAAGGACGATGGTCACTACCATCAGCGCGCATCATCCATAGATTAGAGCGATTGCCATCGGTCATAATGTCTTTGAAATTTCGAACGTAGACAATCGCTTGTCCATCTGGCGAAATCTGAGGATCAGAAGCATATTCTAAATCAAAAACATTGATCGGTTCTAACACATTTGATTGGGTGTAGCCCAAAAAAGGAAGTGCAAGTAGTAGCGTTAATAATAATACGTTTTTCATTTTTACTATTTTGATTATGCATCTAGTATAGAGCATCAAGTTTTGGAATTTGGAATTTGGAATTTGGAATTTGATCTTTGTTATTTACATTGTATTATTTCATCAACTTAGCCTGTAACTCCTCCAAAGGCACGCCCTTCGTCTCTGGCATAATAAACCAGACCCATAACAATTGTAAAAACATCATCCCTGCAAAAAAGGTAAAAATAGTAGCACTAGAAAAATTTGCTAGCACTGTTGGCGTAATCAAAGTAATCAAAGCCGCAAACACCCAATGCGTTCCTGAACCCCAGGACATACCAGAATCTCGAACGGTATTGGGAAATATTTCTGAAATAAATACCCATATGACCGCACCTTGTCCTATTGCATGCGCGCCTACAAAAGCACAGACAAAAGCAACCACCATCGCTCCTTGCGCGCCCGTAGAGAAAGCCCAAGCTACGCCCAGTAGCGTAACAATATAGCCAATCGAACCAATGATCATTAATTGTTTTCTACCAAATTTATCAATCAAAGACATCCCTAAAATCGTAAACAATAAATTGACAATACCTATTGGAATAGAGGCGCCTAAAACATTATCCGCAGCAATACCCGCAGATTCAAAAATCCTAGGAGCATAATACAAAACGAAATTAATACCAGACAATTGATTAAAAAAGGCCAACATAAAAGCTAAGGTAATTGGCTTTGAATACTTAGAAGAAAAGAAAGTATCCCCACTTTTTTGGATAAGGGAGTTTTTGATATTTGTCAATTCTTCCTCAACATTTTTCAAGGTAGGATTTAGTTCTGCTAATAGTTGACGGACTTTTGATTCATTACCTGATTTGGATAATAACCAACGTGGACTATTCGGAACACCCAAAACCATAAATGTATAAATAATAGCTGGCAGCGCTTCAATACCTAACATCCAACGCCAAGATCCTTCCCCCATATATTGTCCTATTAAATAGTTAGATAGAAAAGCGACTAGAATACCAAAGACAATATTAAATTGGTACAAAGCGACCAAGCGACCTCTGTTTTCAGCAGGCGCTATTTCTGATATATAGATAGGCGCTGCTACGGAAGACGCTCCTACCCCTAAGCCACCTATAAATCGAAACATCGAGAATAAATAAGGGTTAGTCGCCAAACCAGAGCCTAAGGCAGAAACCGTATATAATACACCAATCCAAAATAAGGTTTTCTTCCTACCAATTGCTTTGCAGGGAATCCCCCCCATTAATGCGCCTATCACAGTACCCCATAATGCCATAGACATAATGAAAGTCCCATGGAATAAAGGACTCGTATTCCACAATTTTTGAATGGGTTGATCTGCACCAGAAATGACAATCGTATCGAAACCAAATAGGAAGCCCGCCAAGGCTACGGTAATGGACCAATAAGCTACTTTGTTTTTCATAATCGTTTGTTTCGTTTTATTTTGTTTTGAACTAGAGCTTGCCTAAATTTAATTCCAAGTGAAAAGTAATAAGGCGTGTAGCTATATATTAGCACATATATTCACTCGTAAAATTTTGATTTTCAGACTTTTAAATCAATGTTAAGTTAGTATGTATTTCTAATTACTTATAGTTGCTAATATCGCTATCCAAGGAATGACTTAATCACGAATTAATGTAGCAATTTACTTTTGAATTAACATAAAAAATCTTATGTTTGTATAATATTTTTAGCATTTCTAATGCATCATAGTAATTCCCATCAGAATTAAGCCAACCTACCAAAAGGTTAAAAAAATAAATCCTACTCGTAATTTTAACTACTATTAATACCTCCCCATTCATTAGGAATTTTTACCTAATCAAATAGATAGGGTATGTCAATTTTTACTTCCTACTTGACTGCTCATCAAATGGTAAGTTAGTCCCCTTAAACAACCATTTTGATCCATTGTGAAAATCTTAGAACTATTAGGCTTGTTTCTAAATAATTTCTTAGTAACAAGTCTATTGATAATTAATTGGTACATATTTCAGATAACCAAGGAATTAGTAAGAGAAGATGTCTTCTTTTATTCGCCAATTATCAAGTCCTTTCTTTGTTCCCATCTAATCATTATTAAAAGAGTTCACTACGTGCACTCCTCTTAAAAAGGTGTAGTAGTAAACAGAAAACAAAAAACTATGAATAAAATTAGATTCGTCAACACTGTGCACAGTTTGACATTTACCTTGATGTGGACATTTTTAGCATGTACGTCTGTATTTGGCCAACAGATTATCATCAATGAATTTATGGCTTCCAATGCTTCTACTATTTCTGATGGAGGCATCTTTGATGATTGGGTAGAGTTATACAATCCAAGCAATTCTCCTGTGAATATTGGAGGTATGTATTTGACAGATGATTTAACAAATCCAACTTTATCACAAATACCAACCAATAACCCATCTGCTACCACCATTCCAGCTGGAGGTTATTTAATACTTTGGTTTGACAAAGAACCAGAACAAGGACCACTTCATGTAAATGCAAAATTAGGTTCTGGTGGCGAAAGCATTGGACTATTTGCCAGTAATGGTACAACTCAAATTGATGCTTATACTTTTGGGCCGCAGTTAGTGGATCGCTCAGAAGGTAGAACTACTGATGGTGGAAGTACTTGGGCATTTTTCACTCAACCTACACCAGGTGCAACCAATAATACATCTGTTGGTGGTTCGACTGCACCAACCCCAACGGCTAGTGTAAGAGGTGGCATTTATTCTAATTCCATTTCTGTTAGTTTGAATGCAAGTGCTGGTACTATTTATTATACGACCGATGGAAGTGAGCCAACACAAGCATCCAGTAGATATACGGGAGCTATTTCTATCAATTCAAATACGCCTCTACGTGCTAGAACGTTCAATGCACCCGACGCACCTAGTACGATAATGACACAAACCTATTTATTCAATGTGTCCCATGATATGCCTATTATTACCTATACCGTTGATCCTTTTGAAATGTTTGATCCTGCAACGGGTATGTATCCAAATTACCTAGAAGATATTGAAATCAATGCAAATGTAGAGTTATACGAAACCAACGGTACACAAGGTTTTAACCAATTAGTTGAGACAGAGATTCAGGGTACAGGTAGTGCAGTATTGGATCAAAAATCTTTAGCAATAAAAGCAAAAGCCAGTTTGGGCAGCGATGTAATTCCATACAAAGTTTTTCCCGATTTACCTTTTGAAGAATTGCGAAGTTTGGTATTTAGAAATTCTGGACAAGACTGGAATGTAACCATGTTTAGAGATGCGTATGCTTCTAGTTTGGTCGCTGACTTAACAGATGTAGGCAATATCATTGATCGTCCCAAATTATATACACAAGGCTATAGACCAGCCGTTTTGTATCTAAATGGAGAATACTGGGGCATTCATAATATTAGAGAACGGATTGACAAAAGATATATAAAAACGCACTTCGATCTAAATGATGATGAAATAGATTTATTAGATAATCAAAACGAAGTTAAAGAAGGGACCATTGATGATTGGAATGCCTTAACTACTTATTTAGAAAATAATTTGTTGAGTTCGCAGAGCAATTTTGATTATGTAGCCGACAATGTAGACATTGAAGATTACCTAGACTATATTGCTTTTAATGTGTATATAGATAACCATGATTGGCCTGAAAATAATAATAGAAGATGGAGAGAAAGGGCGGAAGATGGTAAGTGGCGTTGGATTATAAAAGATTTAGATTTCTCTTTAGGTTACTTTGTCAACAACCAAGTTAATACAGGAATTTTTACAGCCAATTCTTTGAGACGAATGCTAAACGATAATGGATTTCAATGGCCTGCTTCAGGTTGGTCAACTTTATTGTTTCGACGATTAATGGGGAATGGACAATTCAAGGCTGATTTTGTTAATAGAATGGCAGATCAGTTAAATACTTTATATGAGCCTAATAGAATGAATGCTAGGATTGACAAATTCGTCGATGCTTATGATTCTGAAATTCAACAACATCATGATCTTTGGTCTAGTGGATATCAAGTGTGGGATGAACATGTACAAAAAGTAAGAGGATTTGCGAATGGCAGAAGAGATGTCGTACGAAATCATATCATTAGTGAAATCTCAGAGGTGAGTGGAACTACCAATGTAAGCGTTTCTTTAAACCCATCTAATCGAGGTCAGGTCGAGTTAAGTTCTATAAACATTGACGCAGCCAATAATGGTTGGAGTGGGGTTTATTTTAGAGGGGTTGAAGTACCTGTAAGAGCTTTTCCTAACAGAGGGTATGTATTGGATTTTTGGTCTGGAAGTCTTTCTGGAAATAACCCAAATGAATCTGTTAATTTTTCAGGTTCTAATAATACAATTACTGCCAATTTCCGAAAAGGGTCGACGTCTACACAATCTATTGTTATTAATGAAATCAACTATAATTCTCCTGACAATCAAGAATCTGGCGACTGGGTAGAATTGCATAATCCAAATGGAAGTTCAGTAAATATTGAGGGTTGGTATTTTGAAGATGAAGGTGGTGATTTCTTTGCTATTCCAAAAGGCACAAGTATTCCTGCTGGTGGGTATTTATTGTTAGTAGAAGATGAAGCTGCTTTTAAAAAGATTCACCCTAACGTTACTAATTACATAGGAGAATTTGGCTTTGGGGAAAAAGGTTTTGGATTAAGTGGCGGTGGCGAGTTAATTACTTTAAAAAATGCAAATGCTGTTTTAATTGATGCAGTGGATTACGATGATGCCTCTCCTTGGCCAACGGCTGCAGATGGTGATGGTCCTACCTTGCAATTGAATGCCCCTAATTTAGATAATGCTCAAGCTTCTAATTGGAAAGCTGCCGCTGGAACTCCTGGAAGATCAAATGGAGGAACTACTGGTGGTCAAAATCAAACAATCAATTTTGCTAGTATTTCTGATAAGACAACTAGTTCAGGACCTTTTACGATTTCCGCAACTGCCTCTTCTGGTTTACCAGTAAGCTTTAGGGTATTATCTGGACCAGCTACTATTTCTAATAATACCGTAAGCCTTACAGGAGCAGAAGGTACCGTACAGATACAAGCTAGTCAAGCAGGAAATGACCAATGGAATGCTGCTCCTAATGTGACGCGTACTTTTACGGTCAGTGATGAACCTACACAAGGCGGCTGTGCTACTTATTCTGCTACAGGTAATAGTATCACCATAAATGGATTAAGTGCGGCACATAATATTGTAAAAGTATTTCGTCCAAATTGGTCAACTGCCTTAGATTGTAATGATAATTGTAGCACACAAGAAGTTATTTCCAATTTAAGTGAAGGGAGATACTATCTTAATATCAAACAATACAATGCATCTTGGCAGCCAATCTGTAGCATAGAAGAATATGTAGAAGTAACAGGAGGTAATACAGGACCTTCAGATCAAACAATTAGCTTTGCTAGTATTCCTGATAAACAAACCAATGATCCTTCTTTTAGCATCTCCGCAACTGCCACTTCTGGTTTGCCTGTTAGTTTTAGTATTATTTCTGGTCCTGCCACTATTTCTAATAATACTATTAGTCTTACAGGAGCAGAAGGTACCGTAAGTGTGCAAGCTAGTCAAGCTGGAAATACACAGTGGAATGAGGCCCCTAATGTGACACGTACCTTTACCGTTAGTTCCGAACCTACACAAGGCGGCTGTGCTACTTATTCTGCTACAGGTAATAGCATCACCATAAATGGATTAAGTGCTGCACATAATATTGTAAAGGTATTCCGTCCAAATTGGTCAACTGCCTTAGATTGTAATGATAATTGTAGCACACAAGAAGTTATTTCCAATTTAAGTGAAGGGAGATACTATCTTAATATCAAACAGTACAATGCATCTTGGCAGCCAATCTGTAGTATAGAAGAATATGTAGAAGTCACAGGAGGTAATACAGGACCTACAAACCAAACAATTAGCTTTGCTAGTATTCCTGATAAACAAACCAATGATCCTGCTTTTAGCATTTCTGCAACTGCCACTTCTGGTTTGCCTGTTAGCTTTAGAATTCTTTCTGGTCCTGCCACTATTTCTAATAATACCATTAGTCTTACAGGAGCAGAAGGTACTGTAAGTGTGCAAGCTAGGCAAGCTGGAAATACACAATGGAATGCAGCTCCTAACGTGACGCGTACTTTTACTGTGAGTGCCGAACCTACACAAGGTGGATGCGCTACTTATACAACTGCTGGTAATAGCATCACGATAAACGGATTAAGTGCCGCTCATAATATAGTGAAAGTATTCCGATCAGATTGGTCTATTGCATTTGATTGTAATGACAACTGTAATAGCCAAGAAACTATTTCCAATTTGAGTGAGGGGAGATACTTTGTCAATATCAAACAGTACAATAGTTCTTGGCAACCAATCTGTAGCATAGAAGAATATGTAGAAGTCACAGGTGGAGGAAACCCACCGCCTCCCCCACCAAGTGGAGATCCTGATTGTAGCGATGTCCAAATAAGTTTCTCTGGTAATTCTATGATTATTGATGGTTTAACAGCAGCGATTGAAAATGTTCAAGTATATGACGAAAATTATTCCCGAATATTTAGATGTAGTAATAACTGCGATGATCGCCAAGTTATCAATGACTTAACGCCTCAAGTATACCATGTGAATATTCAATTCTTTACCAGTAGTTGGGGGAGCATTTGTACCGAAGATATTGATATTACTTTCAATGGATTGGATGCACCAAGTGAGGAACGTCGCTCTAAAATTAGTACATCAGCAAGTACTACCAATGAAATGACTGTTTATCCAAATCCAACTCAAGATCAACTTTTCTTGAATGTGGGTAAGCAAAAAGGAACACCTCTTCAAATAGAATTGTTCAACACTTTAGGACAAGGGTATATCCAGCAAACGATGATACTAGATAGTAATAGAGAACAGGCGATTGATGTGAGTAATGTATCTAAAGGAATTTACTTCCTGAAAGTGACTCAGGATAAGGAAATTATTTTTACGGAGAAAGTGATTGTGGAGTA